>JAGAMB010000046.1 GCA_017624895.1 Ruminococcus sp.
TTTAAAGCTTTTAAGCTTTACACATTTGAAAGGACGTGATCATATGAGTTCAAAAACTGCTACCTTTATAATACTGGCAATTTATGTTGCAGTTATGGTTGGTATTGGTTTTTACACCTCAAGAAAAACAAAATCCGCAAATGATTTTATGCTGGGCGGAAGAAATGTCGGCTCATGGCTCACCGCATTTTCCTATGGTACTACATATTTTTCAGCTGTAGTATTCATAGGCTATGCAGGACAATTCGGCTGGAGCTATGGTGTATCCGCAGCATGGGTGGGTATCGGAAATGCAATTATCGGCAGCCTTATCCCATTTTTCCTTATAGGACGCCGAACCCGTCTTATGACAAAGCATATGGGTGCCAAAACAATGCCTGAGTTTTTTGAGAAGCGTTTTGACTCCTCAATGCTCAAAACAGTAACATCTCTCATCGTATTTATTTTCCTTATTCCTTATACAGCGTCAGTATACAACGGTCTTTCAAGACTTTTCGGAATGGTATTTGATTTAGGTGAAAACGGCGGAACGATCATAATTCTTCTTATGGCGCTTCTTTCCGCTATATATGTAATTCTCGGCGGCTATAAGGCTACAGCTTTAAATGATTTCGTACAGGGAATAATTATGCTTATTGGTATTGCGACTGTTGTTGCGCTTACAGTACAGAAAAAGGACGGTCTTGCAGTTGCAATTGACTCTCTTAACGCTATTTCTGATAAAAGTACACCTGCAAATACACTCGGTTCACTTTTCGGTCCCGATCCATTAAATCTCTTAGGAGTTGTAATACTTACATCACTCGGAACATGGGGACTTCCTCAGATGGTACAGAAATTCTATGCTATCAAGGATGACGCGGCTATTAAAAAGGGCGCAATAATATCCACATTTTTTGCCATTGTTGTAGCAGGCGGCTCATATTTTATGGGAGGCTTTGTACGTCTTTACTGTACAACTGATCCCGCTGTAACTGATAAGGCACTTATTGAGGTTGTTAATGGAAAGCCTGTATTCGATACAATGGTGCCTGCACTTATTCAGCAGGCGCTGCCGAATATGCTTATAGGACTTGTGGTTGTACTTGTACTTTCAGCATCTCTTTCAACCCTCTCATCACTTGTTCTTACTTCAAGCTCAACTCTCACAAACGATCTTATTAAGCCGAGAGTAAAGAATTTTGATGACAAGAAGCAGATGCTCTGTATACGTGTATTCATCGCAATATTCCTTGTTATCTCTGTAATTATTGCCTGCAATAAGAATGCGTCGATTTCAACCCTTATGTCATATTCATGGGGTGCATTGTCAGGAGCGTTCCTTGGTCCATTCCTCTATGGATTATTTATGAAGAAGGCTTCAATTGCGGCTGTTGCTGCAAGCTTTATCACAGGTCTTGGAATAACCGTGGGACATATGGTTATGTTCAGTCTTAACATTCCTGCATTTGACGGTATCAAGCAGGCTGTAATTGACCTTAACTGCCCGTTAAATCTTCTTTCACCAGTAAACGCAGGTGCGTTTGCAATGATAGTTTCGCTTATTGTTGTACCTGTAGTCAGCTGCTTAACAAAGGCACCGGATGAAAAAGTAGTAAAAGAAGCATTTGACAGTCTTAACAAAGAATAAGTTTCGGATATATCCTGAACAAAATCCGCGGAGTATTATACTCTGCGGATTTTTTTATCTTGATTTTAGGGGATTTGATAGAAGTTGTTAAAAAAGAGTCAACAATATGTATAGTATGCACAAAAATAATAACCACATTTTAAGTAAAATGTTAATTGAAAATTGTGTAAATTTCTGATATAATAAATGTGTGGAAAGAAATGTTTTTATCTGATAAGGAGGGAGATAATGAAAAGAGTTGTTAAATGCTTGATAAATATTGTATTGATCGCGTTTTTTATGCTTGGATTTGTTCCGGTCTGTACTTTTGCGGATGAACAAAATGATGTAACATACAAGGCGTTGATTGATGTGGGATTTGAATCAGGGGAATTTGAAGGATGGTCGTCTTTTGGCAACAGGTCGGAAATTGTTCTGACAAATGAAAAGGCATATAGTGGACTTTCTTCCCTTAAAACAAAGAACAGACTTGAAAGCTGGAGTGGCCCTTCCCTGAATGTAACTGATATTGTAACTCCGGGTGAGGAAGTATTTTTCAGAGCTTATGTTATAAGCGATACAGCTGAGACACTAAACGTAATGGCAACTATGAAGTGTATTGACGATACAGGTTCTGAAGAATATAAGAATATTATGTCTGTAACTGCTGAAAACGATAAATGGCAGCTTATGGAAAATGCTGTAATTATCCCTGATAATGCGACTGATATAGCTTTCTATTTTGAAAGTGAAAACGGAGTTGATGATTTCTGCATTGATGATGTTTCAATTTATGGTTATGTGCATGACAGCAATGAAACATACGGGGAAAACGGAACTGCTCTTGATTTTGACTTTGAGGACGGCAGATCAGGCTGGATCCCAAGAGGTGAGATCGAAATGAAGATTATCGATTCTTTCAGCTATTCAGGCAGTCATTCACTTTATGTTGCGAATAAAAAAGAGCATTGGAATGCGCCGATGGTCAGAATAGCAAGTGTTGTTCCGCTGGTTAATTATACATACTCCGCGTATGTTATGTATATTGAAAAGGATTGTACAGAGGATCACTCTTTTTCTATCAGGCTGCAATATAATCTCAACGGAGAGGAAGTATATTCAACTATAAAGAGTAAAGTGCTGCAGAATGGAACATGGTCAAAAATAAAGGGGGATTTTATTCTTCCTGCCAATGCGACAGATGTGTACTTCTATATTCGGGCAGATGATGATAATGAAAGTGCTTTTGAAAATCTGACATATTATATTGATAATGTCAGAATTACTGACAGTACCGCCGCTGTGAAAAGCCGCAGGCGTAATTTAGCGTTATTGGCAGGTGCGTTTGTTATTTTTCTTGTAGCAGTAATTCTGATTGTCAGGAGAGTTATAAGGAAAAACCGTGAAACAAAGGCGGCGCTCCGAGCTTCAAGCATTGACGCAATGACAGGAGCGTACAATCGCAACACTTACGAGGAATATGTGGCTGAACTGGAGAAAAATCCTGAAAAGTGCAGGAATTTATACGTTACAGCCTGTGATGTTAATTTCCTTAAATATATCAATGACAATTACGGTCATGACAACGGGGATAAGGCGATTATCCGATGTGCCGAGGTGCTTCTTCGTGTGTTCGGCAAAAAAGGCAGCGTTTATCGCATAGGCGGCGATGAGTTTATGTGCTTTTCTTCTGTTGATCTATCTGATGCTGTGAATACTGAATTTGCAAGAGAAAACATTGATTATAAAGGGTATCCTTTCTCTGCAGCTGTGGGAACGGCATATTTCAATTCACGTATTGACCTTGATGGACCTGATATAAAAACTCTTATTGCGCGAAGTGATAAGGCGATGTATGAGCATAAAGTCGATATAAAAAAGAATGTCGATTTTATAGATTAGAGCTTTTTCTCATTTAACTGTGGGAAAGTTCGGAATTTTGGGATAATTAAGACGGCGCTGCAAGGAATTTGCGGTGCCGTCGTCTTTTTGAAGCAAAAAATGGCACAGAGGAAAAACTCTGTGCCAAATTTGGAATGGAGAAATAACTAATTATTATTCTCTGACAGGAAGCTGATTAACTGAATAAATGCCTGCGCTTACCTTCTGGATTGTTATAGCGTCAGATGAGGTAATTCCGTCGCCGTTGTTGTAAACGTCTGAATTTTTTCTGCCCTGCTCTGAAAGTGCATACTTATCAGGATTTCCAAGGAACTGGAATACAGAAGCAGCATCAGCCATACTTATAGTGCCGTCGCAGTTTGCGTCACCATATGCAATTTGAGTAGGTGCCTGTGTAGGAGCCTGAGTAGGTGCCTGTGTGGGAGCCTGTGTAGGAGCCTGTGTCGGAGGCTGAGTTGCAGGCTGTTCAGAAGCTGCTGCAGCAAATACTGTGTAGTTAACAACATTTCCTGTCATGTTGTTGTTGCCGAGTGTAACTTTTTCGCCCTGGTTTACAGTTTTTGTATATACGGAGAATGTAACATCATTGCTTGTTTCTGCTGTCATATCTGTCTTTTTCCAGCTTCCGAGCCATGAGGGAACATTGTTTTCTGTTTCAACTCTTGTATCAAGGAAGATATACAAATCTGTCTTTGCGCCTGCTGTGAATTCAGCAAGGTCGCCTACTGCGTTCTTAGAATCGCATGCTGTGAGAAGTGATTCTGCGCCGTTGAGCTGTGCAGGGAACTTTGTATATGTATAGTCTCTGTCGCCGAATACAAGTCCGCCCTGTGATGCTGTAACAAGCTTCCAGTCAGCTGCGTTGTCAGTATCCTTAACGTTCATATTTGTAATGAATTTGCCCTGTACGGGAGGAGTTGTGGGTGCCTGAGTAGGCTGCTCAACGGGAGGATTTGTAGGTTCTACAACAGGGGGATTTGTAGGCTCTACGACTGGAGGATTTGTAGGATTTTGTGAGGGAGGTGTTGTTGAGCCGTTGATTGTTACGGCAGGTCTTTCAGGAAGGTCCTCATCAGAACCGAGGTAGAAGCTTGGGTGTGCAGGCTGGTTGTAACAGTTCTGCTCGCCGGCTGCCTGACCACGATACTGAGGATCGTGCATAAGAGTTGTCAGACGAGTCTTTGTAGTATACTTTGTATTGTAAATTCTGAGGTACTTGCTGTCTGTTGTTCTTACAACAAGTTCTTCACGCCAGTCACCCATAATATCAGCTGCAAGACCGGGGTTATTCTTTGAACCGTTGTTAGCAGAACATCCGTCAGCTGTCAGGAGTCTGTTGAGCTTGCCTGCATCTGTGAAGTCGTCGATCTTTGTACCATCGAGAATTTCACGCTCAAGGTCGCCGTCCCAGTAAATCATAAAGTTCTGAGCAGGCTTTGTTGTAGAAATTGTCTTACCTGTGCCATCAAAAATATCATTGCCTGTAGCGCCCCAGAATTCAGCACCGGGATTCTTGGAATAGATATTACCGCAGCAAGCACGTCCTGTATCCTTTGTGTGGTTCTTGTGGAAGATATTCTTACCTGTCTTAGCGTCTATAAGAGATACGCCCCAAGGCTTTTCTTCGTGGCACATCCACAGTTCAAGTCCGTCTCTGTTGGGGAGGAAATCACCGAGGTGCATAGCGTCACCATGTCCCTGTCCGTTACACCAGAGGAGCTTTCCGTTGTCGTCGATACAAGTTGAACCTAAGCAAAGTTCCTGCTTGCCGTCACCGTCAACATCGGCAGGCATACAGTTGTGGTTACCGTTGTGGTAGCCCTTCTTAGCGTCGTTGCCTGAGTCGTACTTCCAACGCTCAACAAGCTTCTTGTTAACAACATCGTAAGCAACAACTGTCATACGTGTGTAGTAACCTCTGTTTGAAACAGCAGAAGGCTTCTGACCGTCAAGATAAACAACAGCGCCATTGAAACGGTCAACACGGTTGCCGTAGTTATCGCCCCAGTTGCTTACCTTTCCTCTTGGGAAACCGTATTCAACAGTATCAAGAGCCTTACCTGTAGCACCCTCAAAGAGTGTGTAGTACTCAGGACCGTCAAGAACATAACCCTTGTTGTTGCGGTAATTCTTGGAACCGTCACCGATAACCTTACCTGTACCGTCCTTTGTACCGTCAGCTGTCTTACAAGTCATTTCAGCCTTACCGTCGCAGTCAAAGTCAGCAACGAGGAACTGAGTATAGTGAGCGCCTGCACGGATATTTCTTCCGAGGTCAACTCTCCAAAGCTGTTTTCCGGAAAGTGTGTAGCAGTCGATATAAACGTTTCCTGTATCACCTTCCTGAGAGTTATCCTTCTGGTTTGAAGGATCCCACTTAACGAAGATTTCGTATGTACCATCGCCGTCAACGTCGCCTACAGAACAGTCGTTAGCGCTATATGTGCATCCTGAACCCTTAGGAATATTGAGGGGAATATCGAAATAGTCTTTATTAGATGTAAGGCTGCAATTTTCAGATGTTACAACCTTTCCGCCTGAAAGATAGTCAACTCTGTACTTTGCGCTGCTGCTGCCGCCCTTGTCAAGATAGCAGGTAGCCTGACCTGATTTACTTGTGTAGATAAGCTCATTGCCGCGGTAGAGTCTAAACTCTGCATCGTCAGCATCGTTAGCAAGAAATCTCCAGCTTACGAGCATACCGTTTCCTGTGTTGATTGCGGAAATTCCTCTGTTGAGATTTTCCATAATGTTCTTGCCTGTTCCGTATTTTGCAGCCGCAGACATTGTCTGTGATGCAGCAGGAGCTATAAGGCTTGTGGCAGCTGTCAATATGGACAGCGCAGTTGCTGCTGTGCGTTTGAATTTGTTTCTCATAAAAAATGACCTCCCAAAATAATTTTTCATAACTCATTAACGATTTGTTCATATCTTCTGTCTTAATTATAACCGCTTTATATTGAAATTACAATGATGTTTTTGAATTTTTTTATGATAAAAAACATTATATTTTTGTTGACAATTCTTGAAAATTAAGCTATAATTAAAGTATAGTTAATCTGGGGAGGATGAAATATGTACATTTCGAAAGCAGGCTTTCATTGGAAACACGATGTTGATTTTGCTATTGAACGCAAGGATGGCTATAATGGTATGCAGATTCTGTTGATACAGAGTAAGGCGAAAATTTCTGTTTCGGGTATAAACTACAATGTATTGCCGAATACAGCTGTTGTTATAAATAATTCTGTCCCTCACTCTCTTTATGCTGACGGCGAGGAATATATGGATGACTGGATAAGATTTCAGATTTCACAGGAAGAAAGATATACATTTGAAAAATATAATATTCCGCTGAATGTTCCGCTGTATCTTAAAGATGATAATACTCTTGAACTTATGCTTCAATGCTGCTGCCGCGTTTTTGATAACAATTATGCCGAAACGCTTCAGATGCAGCATAATCTGCTTGAAACTGCTCTTTTATATTTAAGTGGAATAGGCAGAGAGTATTGTCACGCCAAGCCCATTCCATATGAAGAAGAATTGAGAATGCTGCGCAAGGAAATATATGATAACCCCGGTATTGAAAGGTCATCTCCACAGATAGCCAAAAAACTTAATTTATCAGTTGGCTACTTAAACAAAATTTATAGCGATCTTTTTGGTACATCATATATGAAAGACGTTTTTTCAAGCCGTATGGAATATGCCCAGACGCTTCTTTTAACTACAGACAAGCCTGTAAATGAGATCGCGGAGCTGTGCGGTTACAATTCATCGGAGCATTTTTCGCGTTATTTCAAAAAATACAGCTGTATGTCACCTCTGCAGTATAGGAATAAGGGCGGCAAACAGAAATAAATTTTAATTTGTTTCTTTTTTTCTTGACAAAATCGTTTTTATGCTGTATAATAACAATATATCATAAAGGCTGAGATGAAGAGGAGTAGGTATATTTCTGTTTTCAGAGAGCTGTCGGGTGGTGTGAGACAGCAGCAGGGGATATATTGAAGTAGCTTCGGAGCTGTATGGGCGAAGACGGACAGGTTGCGTAGTTCATAACGTGTTTCTCACGTTACAGGGAAAGAAGTTGCATGACTTCGCAGAGTGCGGGATTTTTCCCGAATTCAGGTGGTAACACGGACTATGTTCGCCCTGAACCTATTTTACGGTTCGGGGCTTTTTTATACCCGAATCAATATTTATCGTTAAAGGAGAAATTTAAAATGGCAAAGGAACTTGCAAAGTCCTATAATCCCAAGGATTTTGAGGACAGAATTTACGCTGCATGGAATGACAAGGGATGTTTCCGCGCAGAGGTTGACGAAAAGAAAACACCCTATACAATTGTAATTCCCCCTCCGAACATTACAGGACAGCTCCACATGGGACACGCTCTTGATGAAACATTGCAGGATATTCTTATCCGTTGGAAGCGTATGAGCGGCTATTCCGCACTTTGGCTCCCCGGAACAGACCATGCCGCAATTGCAACTGAGGCAAAAATCGTTGAGGCTATGCGCAAAGAGGGCGTTACAAAGGAAGATCTCGGACGCGATGGCTTTATGGAGCGCGCATGGGAATGGAAAAAGCAGTACGGCGGACGTATCGTTGAGCAGCTGAAAAAGCTTGGTTCATCATGTGACTGGTCAAGAGAGCGTTTCACAATGGACGAGGGCTGTTCAAAGGCTGTTAAGGAAGTTTTCGTAAAGTACTATGAAAAAGGACTTATCTACCGCGGTGAGCGTATAATCAACTGGTGTCCTAAATGTAAGACATCTCTTTCCGATGCTGAGGTTACATATGAGGATCAGGCAGGCCATTTCTGGCATCTCCGCTATAAGATAAAGGACGCTGACGGCTATCTTGAACTTGCTACAACCCGTCCCGAAACACTCCTTGGCGATACAGCTGTAGCTGTTAACCCCAATGATGAGCGTTACAAGGATTTAGTAGGCAAGACAGTTATTCTCCCTATCGTTCACCGTGAAATTCCCATTGTTGCCGATGATTACGTTGAAATGGACTTCGGAACAGGCGTAGTTAAGATTACACCTGCTCATGATCCTAACGACTTTGAGGTAGGTCTCCGTCACAATCTCCCTGTAATCAACGTAATGAACGACGATGCAACTATTGTTGACGATTATCCAAAGTATGCAGGAATGGATCGCTTCGAGGCAAGAAAGGCTATTGTAGCTGACCTTGAAGCTGAGGGCGCACTTGTTAAAATCGAGGATTACAGCCATAATGTTGGTACTTGCTACCGCTGCGGTACAACTGTTGAGCCTAAGGTTTCAACACAGTGGTTTGTAAAGATGAAGCCCCTTGCACAGCCTGCAATTGACGCTGTAAAGAACGGCGATACAAAGTTCGTTCCCGAAAGATTTGACAAGATTTATTTCCATTGGCTTGACAATATCCGTGACTGGTGTATCTCCCGTCAGATCTGGTGGGGACATCAGATTCCTGCATTCTACTGCGATTGCTGCGGCGAAATGGTAGTAACAAAGGAGGACAGCGCAGTATGTCCTAAGTGCGGCAAGCCTATGCGTCAGGATCCTGATACTCTTGATACATGGTTCAGCTCTGCTCTCTGGCCATTCTCAACACTTGGCTGGCCTGAGAATACAGAGGATCTGAACTACTTCTACCCCACAAATACACTTGTTACAGGCTACGATATCATTTTCTTCTGGGTAATCAGAATGATGTTCAGCGGTCTTGAAAATATGGGTAAAGTTCCTTTTGATACCGTTCTCATTCACGGTCTTGTACGTGACGCACAGGGACGCAAAATGTCCAAATCCCTCGGCAACGGTATTGACCCCCTTGAAGTTATCAGCGAATACGGTGCAGACGCTCTCCGCTTTATGCTTGCTACAGGTAACTCACCCGGAAACGATATGCGTTACATTGACGATAAGGTTAAGGCAGCACGTAACTTCGCCAATAAGCTTTGGAATGCTTCACGTTTCATTATGATGAATCTCCCCGATAATTTTGAGTTCACAGGACTTCCTGCTGACCTTGAAACAGAGGATAAGTGGCTCATTAACAAGTTCAATAAGCTTGCTAAGGAAGTTGGCGAAAACCTCGATAAATTTGAGCTTGGCGTTGCATCACAGAAGATTTACGACTTTATCTGGGACGTTTACTGCGACTGGTACATTGAAATCACAAAGCCAAGAATTCAGGCTGGCGGCGAAACAATGGCAAAGGCACAGGCTGTCCTTGTATGGGCAATGCAGGGTATGCTGAAGCTTCTCCACCCATTTATGCCATTCATTACAGAGGAAATCTGGCAGGTTCTCACAAATGAGAAGTCAATGATTATCCTTGAAACATATCCCACATACGACAGTACAATTGATTATTCCGCAGAGGAAAAGGCATTTGAGAAGATTATTTCAGCTATCAAGGCTGTAAGAAATACACGTACAGAAATGAACGTACCCCCCTCGGTAAAGGCTAAACTTATCATTGAAACTGACGAGCCTGAGCTTTACACATCATGTGCGGCATTCTTTGAGAAGCTTGCATCTGCATCCTCTGTTGAGGCTGGTGCAGCTGTGGAGCATGAAAACTGCGCAAATGCAGTTACAGATTCCGCAAGAATTTTCATTCCTATGGACGAGCTGGTTGACAAGGAAAAGGAAATTGCCCGTCTTGAAAAGGAAAAGGCAAAGGTTCAGAAGGACATTGACTTCCTCAGCGGAAAGCTGAATAATCAGGGCTTTATTGCTAAGGCTCCCGAAAAGCTTATTGAAGCTGAAAAGGCAAAGCTTGCAGTTGCAGAGGAAAAAATGGCTAAGATTGAGCAGTCAATCGCTGCATTCAAGGCATAAAATGAAAATCGACAGGGAAGAAATCTTCCGCTATGTCAAGGAAAAATACAACACCTCTCCCGATTACCCTTGGGAGAGGGATGTTTTATCAGCCGTTCTCCGCAAGAGCAATAAAAAGTGGTATGGACTTGTGATGAACGTCCGCAGAAGCGTTATTGACGAAAAAGGGGAGGGGAATGTGGACATTCTCAACGTGAAAGCATCTCCCCTTGTCCGTGAAATTCTCATAGGCGAGGGCAAGGCAATTCCTGCCTATCATATGAATAAGCGGCTGTGGATAAGTATTCCCCTTGACGGCGGAATATCATTTGCTGAAATCTGCGGCGTAATTGATGAAAGCTATGAACTTGTAAAATGAGGTGACACAATGAAATTCACAGTACCAACAATTGAAACAGAAAGACTTATTCTCCGTCCGCTGACGATTGACGACGCAGAAGCCGCTTTTGAGTGGACAGGTGATGAACGAGTTGCAAAGTATATGATATACTCAACTCATGAAAGCATTGAAACAACGAAAGAATGGCTGAATACCGTTGAAAATCTTGAAAATGAGTATTCATGGGGATTTGTCCGCAAGTCTGATAATAAGCTTATCGGAGCAGGAAGCATGAGATACCGCACCGATGAAAAAAAGTGGAGTTTCGGCTATAATATGCGGTATGACTGCTGGAATATGGGTTATACTACCGAAGCAACACTTGCAATGATGAACTACGTCCGTGAAAAGCACAATGCACACAGATTTACAGCTGAATGTGCTGTTGAAAATATCGGTTCAGCAAGAGTTATGGAAAAATGTGGACTTCATTTTACTGGCAACGGCGAATATCAGAGCTACGACGGAAAGAAAACCTTTATTTCTAAGATTTACGAACTGGAGGACAAGGTAAATGATTAAGCATATAGTGATGTTCAAACTCAAAGCCACAGAGGGAATGAGCGAATACGACAACGCACTTGAAGCGAAAAGGCGTTTCGAGGACGTAATTGCAAAGGTTGAGGAGCTTAAAAAGGGGGAGCTTGTTATCAACTCCGCTGACGCTCCCGAAAGCAATTACACAATTGCTCTTATCTGTGATTTTGACGATATAGAGGGACTTAACGCATATCAGGTACACCCTGCACACGTTGAGTTTGCGAAATTTATAGGCACAGTAAAGACAGAACGTGCGTGCATTGACTATGAATTTTAAAAGAAATAATATATAGAAATATATTATTATAAATTATTTCGCCGTTGGCACTGACGGCAGAAAATGGAGGGAAAAAACAATGACAAACGTAAAAGGCAAATGGGCGCTTCTCACAGGCGCAAGCAGAGGAATCGGCTACCTTTCAGCTGTTTTTATGGCGAAACAGGGCTGTAATCTCGTACTCCACAGCAGAAAGGCAGAGCATTGCGATAAGGTTCTTGCCGAAGTAAAGGCTCTTGGAGTTGAGGCTTACGTGGTTGAGGCAGAGCTTTCCGACCTTGATTCCGTTGAGAAAATGCTGAAAGAAATCGACGCAAAGGGAACTCAGATTGACATTATTCTCAACAATGCAGGCTTGCAGATTGCATACAGAACGGAGTATCTTACAACACCTGCATCTGACTATGACATCAGCTTCAAGGTAAACACAACTGCTCCAATGATGATTTGCTACCACTTCTTACCCGGTATGCAGGAGAGAGGATTCGGCAGAATTGTCAACACAACAAGCGGTATTGCCCTTGAACCGGAACAGGCAGGCTACTCAGCTGCAAAAGCTGCTCTCAACAAGGTAACAATTGACCTTGGCTCAAAGTATCAGGGCAGCGATATTGTTCTCAACCTTGCTGATCCGGGCTGGTGCAGAACAGAACTTGGCGGCCCTAACGCTCCAAACTCTCCCGAAAGCGCACTTCCCGGTGTTCTCGTGGGTGCATTTGTGGACGATAAGAAGTCGGGACGTATCTTCTCTGCTCAGGAATTTGCAGGAATGAGCCTTGAAGATGCCGTTGCAAAAGCTGAATCTCAGGCATCTCCATATTAATCTATGAACTACAATGAAGCGATGAGCTTCGTTAACTCCTACAGCAAATCGGGAAAGGCAGTTACTGACCTTTCCCGTGCAAGGGAGCTGATGAAGCGTATAGGAAATCCCGAAAAACAGCTGAAATTCGTACACGTTGCAGGTACAAACGGCAAAGGCTCAACAGTTGAATATATCTCAAATGCGCTGATTTATTCGGGGTATAAGACGGGACAGTTCACTTCCCCTTATATTACCCATTATGCCGACAGAATCCGCATAAACGGTGGAGAAATTGATGAGAAATCCCTCTGCGAAATTGCGGAAAAGGTGAAAAAATCTGTTGCAGATGCGGAGTATTCCCAGTTTGAAATCACTATGGCAATTGCCCTGCTGTGGTATGTCCGTGAAAGATGCGATATTGTTGTGCTTGAAGCAGGAATAGGCGGACTTCTTGACTGCACAAATGTAATACCGCCCCCTTTGGTTTCCGTTATTACATCAATTTCCCTTGACCATACGGCGATTTTAGGCGATACCGTTGAAAAAATTGCAGCTCAGAAAGCGGGGATTATCAAGGAAAATTCCGCAGTTGTGCTGTCTATGTACAACAAGAAAAGCGTAATAAAAATTGTAAGGGACAAGGCAAAAGAGTATAACAGCCTGTTTATTCTTCCAAGGGAAATGGCTTTTATGCCATTATCTCTTTCGGAAAAAGGAAGTAAATTCCGCTATCGTGACAAGGAATACACCCTTGCAATGATTGGTGAGTGGCAATGCGTTAACGCAGTCACCGCAATTGAAGTTTGCCGATATATGCGAAACTGCGGCTTTGATATATCCGAGGAAAATATCGCAAAATCCCTTGAAAACACCCGTGTAAGAGCGAGGGCACAGTACATTGAGGGAAATCCCCCTGTAATAGTTGACGGCGGACATAATCCCGACGGTGTGAATAACGTTTTATCTTATATTGAGGGCATAAATCCAGCCACAGCCGTTATGGGTATGGTGGATTCAAAGGATTATGAAAATTCCGTTCATCGTGTTGCACGTTACTGCGATAAGATTTTTACTGTTGACGGCTTTGCGTACAACTGTATATCAGCGGAAAAATTGGCAGAAACGGCAGGAAAATACACTAATTCCGAGGCTTGCAGAAGTCTTTCTGAGGCTGTGGAAAAGGCGAAAAAACTTGCTGTAGAACTTAATACTGTTGTTCTTGTGTGCGGTTCGTTATACCTTGCAAGTGAGTATCTCAATAATTGTGAAAATTAATGAAAAATAATGAAGATGTCGGGTGGGATTGTGTAAATATACAAATCTACCCGATTTTTAAATTTCCCTGTTCTAACCCCTTGAAAAAGTTGTCAGAAATTGGTATAATTTACTTAGCTGCAAAATTAGTTAAGCAGGTTGAAACAGCATTTAAAGGCTGATTTGCGAAACGATTGCAGAAATATTTTGAAGGAGGTTTTTTAACAATGGCGTTAAAGAATCAGTATCTTATTGACTTACTTGAGAGAGTTAAACAGAGAAACCAGGGTGAGCCTGAGTTTATTCAGACTGTAACAGAAGTTCTTGAAACTCTTGAGCCTGTTGCTGAAAAGAGACAGGATTATATTGATGCAGGCGTATTCGAGAGAATCGTAGAGCCTGAGAGACAGATTATCTTCCGCGTACCGTGGGTTGATGATAATGGTAAAACACAGGTTAACAGAGGTTTCAGAGTACAGTTCAACTCTGCTATCGGACCTTACAAGGGCGGTTTAAGATTCCACCCATCCGTATATCTCGGAATTATCAAGTTCCTCGGATTTGAGCAGACATTCAAGAACAGCCTTACATCCCTCCCTATGGGCGGCGGTAAGGGCGGTTCTGACTTCGATCCACAGGGCAAGTCAGACGCTGAGGTTATGCGTTTCTGCCAGAGCTTTATGACAGAGCTTTCCAGACACATTGGTCCCGATCTCGACGTTCCCGCAGGTGATATCGGTGTTGGCGCTCGTGAAATCGGTTACTTATTCGGTCAGTACAAGAGACTCCGCAACGAGTTTACAGGCGTTCTCACAGGTAAGGGAATCCAGTACGGCGGTTCACTTATCCGTCCTGAGGCTACAGGCTACGGCGCTGTATACTACACAGTAGAGATGCTCAAGCACTTCGGTGACAGCATTGAGGGCAAGACATTCGCAATTTCAGGCTTCGGTAACGTTGCTTGGGGTACTATCAAGAAGGTTAACGAGCTTGGCGGTAAGGTTGTAACAATTTCCGGTCCTGACGGATATATCTACGATCCCGATGGTATCAGCACACCTGAAAAGGTTGATTACCTCCTTGAAATGCGTGCTTCATGCCGCAACAGAGTTCAGGATTACGCTGATAAGTTCGGTGTAGAATTCTTCCCTGGTCAGAAGCCATGGGGAACAAAGGCTGACATCATTATGCCTTGTGCTACACAGAACGAGGTTGATGTTAAGGAAGCTGAGCAGATCGTTGCTAACGGCATTAAGTACTACGTTGAGGTTTCAAATATGCCTACAACAAACGAGGCTGTTGCATACCTCAAGGAGAATGGCGTAATTGTTGCTCCTTCTAAGGCTGTTAATGCTGGCGGTGTTGCTGTTTCCGGTCTTGAAATGTCACAGAACTCTATGAGATATTCTTGGACAGCTGAAGAAGTTGACGAGAAGCTCAAGGGCATTATGAAGAACATCTTCGACGCTTCACTTGCTGCTGCTAAGGAGTACGGCTTCGGTGATGATCTCGTTGCAGGTGCTAATATCGCAGGCTTCCTCAAGGTTGCTGAGGCTATGAAGGCTCAGGGCTGCGTTTGATTAAAATAATCATATAAATTAAAGGGCGTCGGTTGTGAAATGCTCCCCTTTTGTTAGACAATGTGGTATAATAGAAATATACCCAAAAGAAGTCTAACGAAAGGGGGCATTTTTATGCCTAAAGGGAAACCAAACAAGAGATATACACCTGAATTCAAGATCATGGTCGTGGAAA
>JAGAMB010000047.1 GCA_017624895.1 Ruminococcus sp.
AGTGCTGTTATACTATCAGGCAGACTGACAGAAACAAGCTTATCACAGCCGTTGAATACAAAGTTGCCTATTTTAATATCTGTATCAGGCAATGTTATTGTTTCCAGACTGCCGCAGGAATAGAAAGCGTGATCTCCTATATTTTTAACATTGTCAGGGATAACTATTTCTGTCATATCTGTATTTTCAGAAAAAGCCTCCTCATTTATACTTGTAACAGTATCGGGAATTACAACCTTACCCTCGCAGGTTTTTCCGCTGATCAGAATGTTATTGACTATAACAATGGGATTCTTTTCTGTCTGCTTTTTCAGCCACAGAGAGTTGTTAAACGCACTTCCTGAAATTTCATTTACGCCTTCGGGAATTACAATTTCTTCAAGGCTTGTACAGTTTTCAAATGCCTTATAGCCTATTGATTTGACGCTCTCAGGAATAACAACGGATTTGAGCGAACTACAATCCGTAAACAAGCTATTGCTTATTCTGTCAATACCCTCAGGCAGAGTGATTTCAGAAAGACTCTCACAGCCATTAAATACTCCGCCGCCTATACTCTTAACACTTGCAGGAATTGTTACAGAACTTAAATTTTTACATTCCGCAAATGCTAAATCTCCAATATCAGTAACACCCTCCTTGATTACCACCTTAGAGAATGTGTTCTGTGTATACCACGGTATCTGTTCAACTCGACACCAATGGTCAGGCATTGCACCCTCACCGCTGATAGTAAGCGTACCCTCACTGTCAAGCTGCCATGTGACATTATCTCCCTCAGCACCACATTCGCCCGAAGCCACAATATCAGCCGCCTCAGCAGTAAGTACAGGCAAACCAACGGGATTATAGGGCATATAGCCTAAACTGTTCGCTGCAGTAAGTATCGCTGCAATACATACAGCGGTTTTCTTTAAATAATTCATAATTAACACCCTCTCATTTTTATTTATATTTTCCGAGCTTCCAGCCCATATATTTATTATATATCTTTCAACCCATTTTGTCAATACATTTTTTGGCAAATATAACAAAAAACTGCTTGACAAACCCAAGAATATAAGCTATAATATTTATAATGCCTGTTTATGCGGCATTAACTCAAATCAAAAGGCGGTGAGATATCGTGTACAAAGAAAGGATTATTGCATGGGGCTGCGGAATTGCAGCGCTTCTTCTTGTTATTATGGCAGGAAAAAGCTGTATGGGTACACCTCAGACATCCAAAAAAGAAACAAGCACTTCCATCGAGGCAACAGATGATAACAACAGCAACATCTACAACATCATTACTCCGGATATGGAAATAGCTACTGAAAATGAAATAATCGAATATGATATCTTTGGCAGACCTATAACAGCAACTGCTGCTCCCACAGAGCCTATGGCGGAAATTCCAACCGATGAGGAGGGAAATCCATTGGAAGTACCCACGGAGGATATTACTGTTGATGCTACTGCTTCGGCAGAGTCAACTGATGAATTATCCACCGAAGCAGCAACAGATGAACCCGTCGTTGAAGATGGCGGCGAGGATGCAACTCAGCCTGCAACTATTCCGCCGGGATTAAGCGGATATGACCATAAGGTATATGACGACGAGGGCAACGAAAAGGCTACAATTCCGCCGGATTTTGTCATTATAATTGAATAAACGGAGGTTTTTGAAATGATTATTATTGAAATGGAAAACGGAAAGCAGATCAAACTGGAGCTTTACCCTGATATCGCTCCTATTTCCTGCGCAAACTTTGAAAGACTTGTTAAAGAAGGTTTTTATGACGGACTTACATTCCACCGCGTTATCTCAGGTTTTATGATTCAGGGCGGCTGCCCCAAGGGTAACGGTACAGGCGGCCCCGGATGGAATATCAAGGGCGAATTTGCTGCAAACGGCGTAAAAAATGACTTAAAGCACACAAGAGGCGTTCTCTCAATGGCACGCGCTCAGAACCCCGATTCTGCAGGCTCACAGTTCTTTATCATGCACGAGGACGCGCCTTATCTCGACGGTCAGTATGCTGCTTTCGGCAAGGTTATCGAGGGTATGGAAGTTGTTGATGAAATTGCAGCTCAGACCACAAATTACGCTGACTGCCCACTTACTCCCCAGATCATGAAAAAGGTAACTATCGTTTAAGGTAACGCTATGCTTTATATCGGATGTCATCTTTCTTACTCCAAGGGCTATGAAGCTATGGGCAGACAGGCTCTTGAAATCGACGCAAATACTTTTGCATTTTTCACAAGAAATCCCAGAGGCGGCGCGGCAAAGGCTATTGATGAAACCGATGCTGCGGCACTCCGTGAACTTCTTGATAAAAACAGCTTTGGCAGACTTGTGGCTCATGCTCCATATACAATGAACGCCTGCGCTGCCGATGAAAATATCAGACGCTTTGCACGAGAGGCTATGACCGGCGACCTTATACGTATGGAGGCAACTCCCCACAATTATTACAACTTCCACCCCGGCTCACACGTAAAGCAGGGTGTTGATGTGGGTATCAAGCTTATTACGGAGCAGCTCAATGAATGTCTTACAGCAGAACAGACTACAACTGTTCTGCTTGAAACAATGGCAGGAAAAGGCTCCGAAATGGGACGCAGCTTCGATGAACTCCGCGCTATAATTGATGGTGTGGAGCTTAAAGATAAACTAGGCGTATGCCTTGATACCTGCCACGTATGGGACGGCGGCTATGACATTGTCAATAATCTTGACGGTGTTCTTGAGGAATTTGACCGTATAATCGGACTTGACCGACTGAAAGCAATTCATCTCAATGACAGCCTTAATCCACTCGGCAGCCATAAGGACAGACACGCTAAAATCGGTGAGGGACAAATCGGCGCTGACGCTCTTATCCGCGTTATCAACCACCCAAAACTGAAAAATCTGCCCTTTATACTGGAAACCCCCAATGACATTGAGGGATATGCAAGAGAAATCAAATTCCTGCGTGAAAATTACAGCGAATAATACAACAGGGTATCGGCATACCGATACCCTGAAATTATATTGCTATTTGCCGATCCGCACGGAGCAAACTTTATACCAATCCCTAAAATGTTAGTAGTACCTTGTAACACCTAAAACTTTACATTACATTGCAGATTTTTCGTTCTATTGTAGTATTTGTGTATATTGCAAATTTTGCACAAACCAAAGGGACAACCATAGGAAGGGGGAGAAGAAAAAACTGGCACAAAAGTCGGGAATTCTCCCCCTTCCTCTGGTTTTCCCTCTGGAACTCTCTTTCCATCACCTTCCCCCTTTTCCCGACTTTTTTCTTTTGTGTAACCTGACTTTTTCGAGCGGTCATATGAATATAAATCATAGCTTGCAAACAAAAATACAAGGTTTATGAAAAAGTTTAAAAATCGGAAAGGGAGGGAGAATGGGGAAAGGGAAAGGAGAGTTCCAGAGAGGAAAACCGTAGGGGAAAGAGGGAG
>JAGAMB010000048.1 GCA_017624895.1 Ruminococcus sp.
AATACCCGTGAGATGTATGGAAAGACTGGAGGTATCAAGTACTATCATTTCGTGCAGTCTCACCCAAGCGGATATGAAATTCAGCCTGAGCTTGCTCACAGAATCGCTGTGGAGTTTGCGGAGAAAGCATTCAAGGGACACGAGTGTGTTGTTGCAACTCATATTGATGCAGAGCATATTCACTCGCACATTGTTTTTAATTCCGTAAACGCTGACACAGGAAAGAAATATCATTCAAATAAATTTACTCTGAATGATATCAGAAATATATCCGATGAAATTTGTCGGAAGTATGGTGTACAGACATTGGAAAAGCCTGTGGTTAATCAGAGAACGGACGGAATTACCACAGGCGAATACCGCAGTGCCATGAAAGGAGAAAGCTGGAAGATAGATCTCATTAATGTGATTGATGAGGTTATGAAGTCAGCCAAAACACAAAAGCAGTTCTGTTTCTTAATGCGACAGAAAGGATATAGCGTGAGGTGGGAGGAGTCTCGTAAATATATCACCTACACCTGTCCCAATGGAAAACGATGCCGTGACAACAGACTGCACGAACCAAGATACAGTAAGGAGATGATGCTTAATGAATTCAAAATTAGATCAGATGAAATCGGTTTCGAAATCAAATCTGGAAGAAGCGATGAACACACCACAGGCGACATTTGTTCTCGACAGCAACTGGAGAGCAGTGATAGCTCAGCTTACGTTACTCACCCAAGCGATAGAACAGGTCAGCGAGAAAGCAAGTCAGACTATGACAGCGGAGCAGATGAATTATCACTTGGAAAATCAGCAAGTAATATTCGACAACGTGAAATCGGAATGCAGACACATTCAGCAAATCACAGCAGAGCAGACAACAAATTCTCTGACGAGCTTAATCAGCCAATCGGAGAAGCTGTCATTACAGGCTGGGAAGCTGAACGAGGAATACTGCTCGAAGCTGAAAGAATCAGAAGAACGCAATATGAAACGCAGTCGCAAGCTGATTGGAATAGTTATAGCGATACAATCGGTACAGCTGATATTGTGGACAGCGTTGCAAGTGTTGCTTCGATAATCAATAACGCTCCGACTGATCCCGAAGAACTGGAGCGATATATTGAAGCACAGCGAGCCGCACAGAATGCAGGATTATTAATCGGTGCAGCTATTGCGGCAATTGAACTTCTGTCAGAAAAGCTTGAAGAAATGAAAGCTGATGCAGAAGATATTGATATGGATATCAGCTGACGGAGAAATCTGTCAGCTTTTAATTTACAACGAAAGGACGATCTAAAAATGTGTAATACGAATACAAACAGAAATAAGATTATGAGAGGAAGCGTGATAACAGTATGGAGAATAAAATTACAATGCTTACGATTAAGGAAGCCGCTGCTATGGTTGAGGGATTAACTGAATATCGTGTCCGTCAGATGTGTGTGAATAAACAGATTCCATGCATTATGGCTGGCAAGAAATATCTTATCAACAAGGAAACTCTCACGGAGTATCTCCGCGGTACAAAGGCTTAAAAAACATTGGAAAAGTCGGCTTGTGGACTGGATATATCAGTTATAATGTGATATAATTGGTGTACAGTCCGCAAGCCATAAATCTTAAGTATCAAAAGGAGGACGATACTCTATGGCTAATATAAGAAAAAGAGGAAACACATATCAGATAAGAGTTTCCTGTGGATATGATATAAGAGGTGTTCAGCAATTCCAGAGTAAGACATGGAAACCCGATGAGGGTATGACACCGAAACAGATTGAAAAAGAATTAAACCGTCAGGCAATTCTCTTTGAGGAAGAATGTAAAAAGGGACAGGTTACTGCGTCAGTGAAATTCGAAACTCTTGCGGAAGAATGGTTCGAGCAGTATGCTAAAATACAGCTCAGAAGCACAACCTACACACGATTAAGACAGCTTACAAAGCGTGTGTATCCTGCGATAGGACATCTTCGTATGGATAAAATTACTGCAAGAATAATTCAGAATTTTATAACAGACCTTGCAATGAATGGGAAAAGCTTTAAAACAGGCAAACCGATTTCAAGCAAGACGGTTGTTCATCACCTGAGCTTTATTTCCGATGTGTTCAACTATGCAATCCGTATGGATATGCTGACTGATAATCCGTGCAGGAGAGTCATTCCGCCGAAAGTAAAGGCTGCAGAAAAGGATTATTATACACTTGAAGAAGTTGAAAAGCTGTTTGAATTGCTGAGGGGCGAACCTTTGAAATATCAGGTTTTCTTCAATCTTGCAATATACAGTGGATTCCGCAGAGGTGAGCTCCTTGGTCTTGAATGGAAAGACATCGAATGGGATACAGGGGTAATAAGCGTCAGAAGAACTTCAAACTACACAGCGGAAAAAGGTATCTACACTGATACAACCAAAACAAAGAAATCGTTACGCTCGTTGAAGTTCCCACAGTTTATCATCGATATGCTTAAAGCCTACAAAAAAGAGCAAGACGCTGAAAGAATACGACTTGGCTCCAAATGGGTTGATCACGACAGGTTGTTCGTTAAGTGGAATGGTGAACCGATGAATAACAATACACCATATTTCTGGTTCAATGAATTCTGTGAAAAGCACGATTTCAGATTCTGTGATATTCACAGCTTCAGACATCTGAATGCAAGTCTTCTTATCAACGCAGGAATAGATGCGGTTGCAGTATCAGGTGCATTAGGTCATGCTCATACAAGCACAACCTTAAACATCTACAGCCACATGTTCCAACAGGCACAAGCAAGGGTGAGTAACGCTGTATCCGAAGCACTGGATTTTCATAAAGACAAAGATAAAAATGATGAAAAAACGGCTTAAAAAAACTCCCCGAAACCAAGAATTTCGGGGAGATACATAGCACATTTAAAAATAATGGACAAACAATGGACAACGGCAATTTTCGTAAAAAGTAAAAACCCACAAACGCCGATATATAGGCATTTGTGGGAATGTGGTGTGGTGACCCGTACGGGAATTGAACCCATGATTCCGCCGTGAAAGGGCGATGTCTTAACCTCTTGACCAACGGGCCGGATATGGTAGCGGCAGTAGGATTCGAACCAACGACCAATCGGGTATGAACCGAGTACTCTAGCCAACTGAGCTATGCCGCCATAACATAAGTCATATCGACTTACGACTTAATCATTATACACCATAATTGCAGAAAAGTCAAGGGAAAAATTGAAAATAAATAAAGTTTGGGACATTATCCAATTTGTGAGGTGTTTAATGCTTTCAAATTGGCTATTTTTATGCAAATCTGAAAATCATTAAGAAAATCATAAGATTTACCACAAGAAGTTTATAAGAAATTAGCTTTATAATATTGACATAGACGGGGAAAGAGAGGTAAAATAGAATGTATATGATAAATATCAAATAAAGGCAACAGGTGGTAAATATGAATAATATTGAAAATTCAGTAATACTTGTGGTTGACGATGACCACGATATTGTAAATGCTATTGCGGCTTTACTGGAACGCGAAGGCTATTCAATCCGCAAGGCATACAACGGACTTGAAGCTGTGGACGCACTTATGCGCGAGGATATACAGCTGATTCTCATTGATATAATGATGCCGAAAATGGACGGTTTATCCGCAATGATGAAGATACGCACAATGAAGAATATCCCGATTATTGTACTGTCAGCGAAATCCGAGGACAGCGACAAGATACTGGGATTATCAATGGGAGCTGACGACTACATAACAAAGCCATATAATCCAATGGAGCTGGTGGCAAGAGTTCAGTCAAATCTTCGCCGTTATTTAAGTCTTGGAGCAGCAGACAGCGTGAAGAAAAGCTCCGTTCTGCGCATTGGGGGATTATCTCTTGACCGTGATGAAAAGCAGGTATATATTGACGGAGAACCTGTGAAGCTTACTGCAACTGAGTACAAGATAACAGAGCTTCTTATGGAGAATGCAGGCAGAGTTTTTTCGGCGGAGGAAATTTACAGCCGCGTCTGGAATGAGGATTCCTATTCTGTGGAAAACACAGTAATGGTGCATATCCGCCACATACGAGAAAAAATTGAAATTAATCCCGGCGATCCGAGATATCTCAAAGTCGTCTGGGGGATAGGCTATAAAATAAGCCGTGAATAGAAAGAGGGAGAAAAAATGTTAAAAAGCAGAATAACAAGAATTATAGCAGGGATTTTAGCTTGCGGAATGGTTTTTATATGTGCGGCACAGGCAGCAAATGTTTTTTCAAAAAGCAAGGCGAAATACGAAATTGCTTATGAAAATGCAGATCAGAGGCTTGAGAGCGAAACCGAAATGAATAATCTGTATCGCAAATTGATGATTGCAGGTTATATGTATCTTGGCCATCTTGACGTAAACGGAAAATATCAGGGAACGCAATATGCTGAAAAGCAGACAATTTCCGTTTTACAGGATTTAGGCATTATGAATGATATGGGCAGGCTTGATATAGATTGCAGTAAAGATTTTGAATATCGTGTAAGTATCAATGAAAATGATTACTCCAATACAGAAAAAACTCACGATCAGCTTTCAGGACAGTATTCCGTTATGGGAGTCAATGGCGATGTTATGAGCAGTAATTACTTTCATTGCTGGTATAATGATGGTATGTTCAACTGGTTTACCACAAATTATGGTATGACCTATTATTATATTGGCGGCAATGGCTATGCAATATTTGACTTTGACACAAAGGATTGTGACAGCTACGTTGACGAACTTGGAGCGACTATATATTATAAGCTTGACGGCACAACACCCATACCTTATGATTATATAGATATGACTCAATATATGGTTGTGGAGGATGAACAGACCTATTCCTTTGATGAATATGACAGCTATAATGACGGGGCAGTATATGGAAATCAGGTTGATGATATTACAGTTATTGAGGAGCAGGCAAATGCTGAGGAGGCAACAGAAAATCCTGAAAATATACGTCCCACACTTCCTGTTATTGATGAAGACGCTTTTACAAAAACACAGATGCCGGAGGATGGTATTATAATTACAATCCGTCCAAGCGATGAAATCATAGCATCAATTGAAAGTGAAAAATCAGCAGAAAAAGAAGCAGATGAATACGTAGCAACAAAACTTGTAAATCTCATACCCTATGCAGTTATTGCGGCAGTTTTAGCGTTATATGTCCTCATTGCAGGCGGTTACAGCAAAAAGGAAAAGAAATTCGTTCTCACAGCAGGGGATAAGGTATTTGCGGAGCTTTACATTGTAATTGGTGCGGCGGCATTTTTCGGAGCAGTATGCTGTTGTGCAAGCATAGATGAGCTTGTGGACTTTTTCAACAGATGCTATACCCCTGATACACTTCCTATTATAAGCGGAGCAGCTGCGGCGGCAGTCTGCGGAATACTTCTCCTTGTAGTCAACAGCCTTATTATTCGTCTGAAATGCCGCAGTTTGCTTAAAACATCAATAATCGGCAGAATCCTTATAAAGCTCTGGGAGCTTTCAAAGAAGCTCTGGAAGCAGGTAAAAAAAGCGGCGGTGCAAATTTATAAAAAGGCTGTTAAGGCAAAGACAAAATTTCTTGAAGATATGGTGAGCCGCGATATGCTCCGCAACGACAAATTAACAAGAAGCTTTATTCTGAGAACAGGAATTGCCATAGTTTTAGCAATGATAGCATGTCTTATAAGTATATGGGTTAGCAATTCTCCTGATTCGGCAGTTTTACTTATTATAATATGCGGAGTGATTATTCTTTCTGTGTACATCTATTTCAGCCTTGCGGATTTAAAGGCAATACAGCGTCTTAACGAGCATATCTCCGCTGTTAATTCGGGAGATTATACAGAACGTATTGAAGCTCTTGATTCTCCCATATATGTGCCGACAGAAAAGCTTAACAATATTTCAACAGGCATACAGGGAGCTGTTGAAAAACAGCTGAAATCCGAGCGAATGAAAATTGAGCTGGTGACAAATGTGTCCCATGATTTAAAAACTCCCCTTACATCAATTATAAGCTATATTGATCTTTTATCAGCGGAGGAGCTTCCGCCGGCGGCAATGGATTATGTCAAAATAATCGAGGGTAAATCACAGCGGCTTAAAACAATGGTAGCTGATTTGTTTGACCTTGCAAAAGCCACAAGCCGTACCGATATGCAGACAGAGGAAATTGATGCGGTAGTGCTGACAAATCAGGTGCTTGGGGATATGGCGGATAAAATTGAAGCATCCGGAAGAATGTTGAAATGCGACATACAGGCGGAATCAGCATCAATTAACGCAGACGGTAAGAAGATGTACCGCGTATTCCAGAATGTGATTGACAACGCGTTGAAATATTCAATGGAGGGTACGAGGATATATCTTACTCTTAAAAATGAAAACGAAAAATGCAGCATAACTATAAAAAATATTGCAAGCTATGAAATGACATTCAGCCCTGACGAAATAACAGAGCGTTTCACAAGAGGGGACGAATCCAGAAGTACCGAGGGCAATGGATTGGGATTATCCATAGCAAAAAGCTTCACAGAGGCTTGCGGAGGCAGTTTCAGAGTTGATATTGACGGCGATGTTTTTGCAGCGATTATTGAGATGCCTTTAAGCTGTTAGTTTTTTCGACAATCTCAAACGGCGGATTTTCCGCCGTTTTTTTGCTAATGTCCAATAAATACAAAGTTAAAATAAAAAATATGGGCGTATATGATAATCGACACAAGACAATAAATCGGCAGTATATATAAAAAGTAAATCTCAATTTAGGCTAATATGACAATTGACAATAGTATATATGAGAGGTATAATTAATACAAGGAAAAGTTTTCTATATTTTTGGAAAGGTGATACCGATGGTTTGAAGTTTTTTGAATAATCATTTGTGTAAAATTAAGGAGGATGAATCTGTGAAAAAACGTATGATTTCATTAGCTCTATCCGCAATCACAGCAATTTCAGCAGTATCGGCAATGAGTGCAAGTGCATTTATACATATTACGACAAAGGATACCGAAAAACTTGACGAACTTCATTCGGATTGGTTGAAAGTAGAAGATAACGAATGGTTAAGTCGTAGTAAAGGTATGGGCTATCCATTTGAAGATGTACTTTGTATGTATGCAAAGGAAGAAAAAGGCATATTGACTGTAAAAGAATACATCGCTCTTAAAGATAGAATTTCTTTTGTATATGATGATGCAGAAGCCGCAAATAATATAGTTGCCGCTGTAGATGAGAATTTAAAGCTTAATTCAACCGAGCTTTCTGACGGAAGTTGGTCTTGCTCCATTTCAGCAAATGAAATAACACCGCAGACAGCCAAGAAGCTTCGTGACAGTCTTGGAAACAGCGTTGAAAATTATGTTTATAATTTCAACAGAATGACTTTCCTGAAAGGTTATGTTTATCATCCTACAGGCTATAGAGAACAGTTTGCAGGGGATGATTATGACGCTGTAAAGGAGAAAATAACAGATTACGTAAAATCTGCCGACATCGAAACAGAAACTATTGAATATTCAATAGGTGATATTGACGAAAATGGAAATAAAATTCCATATGAACAAATACGAGTTATTCCTTCAAAGGAATACACTATTGAAGAATATATGGCACTCGGAAAGGATATATACGAAAAAACAGGTTTACAGCCAGTTTCAGATTATCCTGAAAATTCTTCAGCGATTAGTGGTACAACCCTCGACCTCACCGACTACCTCAACGGCGACGCAAACTGCGATAACATTCAGTCAATGGCAGATGCGGCGGCAATTTTACAGGCAATCGGCAACCCCGACAAGTACGCATTATCCGACTTAGGCGAATTTAATGCGGACTATGCTTGCGACGGTTTGACAGCCGACGATGCTATTGCTATACAGAAAAAGCTTGCAGGCATAGAATAAAAAACAAGGAGGATATCACTATGAAAAAACGTATAATTTCATTAGCTCTATCAGCAATAACAGCCATTTCAGCAGTATCGGCAATGAGTGCAAATGCGCTGTATAACTGGGGAGCAGAAGATGAAGAATCGCTTTTAAAGCAATTTGAGAACTGCGTAAAAATTGAAGATTTTGAATGGATACAATATAAAGGCAATACAGGTGCAGGAGAACCGATTGCTGTATATATGGATTACAACGAGGAATTTTCGTTTGTTAAGTTGTATCATATGTATAATATGCCTGATACCGTAAGCTTTAATATCGACAAAAATATTGATATTTCAGAGATAGAGAATTTAGTAGCTTCTATTGATGAAAATCTTGCTTTTTCAGCAAATACAGCGTTAGCAGAGAATGATACATTACGTGTTTGTATGGCACAAAGTAATGAAATCACATTAGAAACAGCAAAAAAAGTTCGTGAGGCTCTTGGTGATAAGGCTGAAACTTTCAGTTATACAAACTCTTTGAGCCGCTATAGCGTTATTTCCTCGGATTATCTTACAGGATATACCGCGAAAGATATCACATTTGAAGAATTAACAGAAAAACTTGAAAATTATGTAAAAAATAAAAAATTGGACGCTGAATTAGTTTCATTTACTTTTGGAGATGTTACTCCTGATGGCGCACCTGTGAATTGTCCGCAAACCATGGTAATTCCGAAAGAAAAGCTTACACCGGCAGAACATCTGGAGCTTGCAAAGGATATATATGATGAAACAGGTATGCAGCCTTGCTTATACCATGTTGAAAGTATGTCAAACAACGGCAAGCTAAGTAATGAACTCAACCTCACCGACTACCTCAACGGCGATGCAAACTGCGACAAATCCGCAACAATGGCAGATGCGGCGGCAATTTTACAGGCAATCGGCAACCCCGACAAGTACGCATTATCCGATCAGGGCGAATTTAATGCGGACTATGCTTGCGACGGTTTGACAGCCGACGATGCTATTGCTATACAGAAAAAGCTTGCAGGCATAACAGAATAGAAACATAAATATAAAACAAAAGGGAGCGAAATCGCTCCCTTTTAAATTATTCCTGTGCAAGAATTTCCTTGTAAAATTCAGAGTAATCTGTTCTTTTTTCCTTAGTGAACTCAATAGCAGAACGTGGATGCTGATTGAGCAGACCTGTCATCATATACTGGAAATCGTAACCCCATACGGCACCGGCTTCACGGATAGCAGGCATATATTTTTCAATAAACTGAATAGCAGGATATACGTTGTATTTGGGATTTTTCAGGAAGCCCAGAAGAAGCTCCATAGCGCAGTTTCCTGCACCTCTGCCCATTGCCGCATATGTAGCGTCGAGCCAGTCCACGCCATCGCCTACAGCTTCAATAGTATTTGCAAAAGCAAGCTGCTGATTGTTGTGTGCGTGAATACCAAGCTTTTTGTTGTATTTTTCAGCGTACTCTCTGTAAATGTTTATAGTACGTGCAATCTGTTCAGGGTAGAGTGAACCAAAGCTGTCAACGATATAAAGCACATCAACAGGGGATTTTCCGAGAATGTCAAGAGCTGCTTCGATATCAGATTCACGGGCATTTGAAATAGCCATAATATTACAGCTTACCTCGTATCCCTTATTTTTAGCGTCCTCAATCATACTAACTGCTGTTGGAATCTGGTGGAGGTATGTTGCAACTCTGATAAGGTCAACAGGGCTTTCAGAAGCGTCGTGGATATCCTCCTTGTAGTTGCATCTGCCGACATCAGCCATAATTCCGATTTTGAGGTCGGTGTTATTTTCGCCTACGATTGAGCGAATGTATTCATCATCGCAGAATTTAAGGGGGCCGAATTTATCAACGTCAAACATTGACTTATCGCCCTTGTAGCCAAATTCCATATAATCAACACCTGCGCGGATATTCGCAAGGTAAAGCGCCTTTACAAATTCATCGGAGAAGCGGAATTCATTTACAAGACCGCCGTCACGGAGAGTAGCGTCAAGAACCTTGATATCGGCTCTGTAATCCATAAGCTTTGATACATCTTTCATAAATAATACACTATCCTTTCAACGCTTTAAAGCTTTTATGCTTTTAAGCTTTTACGTTCTAAAGCATTTTCTTTAATTATAGTATACCACATAATTCTGCATTTGTCAATACAAAAATTGTGGTTTTGCGGTTTGATATTTTGTTTAAAAAGACAAACCCTTCGCCTGATAATGATTAAAATAAAAAAATATGTAAATTTCAGGAATTTTACTGCGAGATTTGAGGGGTGAAAGCAGTATAATATATGAAAGGGGAAATATGAGCGTATATGATAATCGACACAAGACAATAAATCAGCAGTATATATAAAAAGCAAATCTCAATTTAGGCTAATATGACAATTGACAATAGTATATATGTAAGGTATAATTAATACAAGGAAAAGTTTTCTATATTTTGGGAAAGGTGATACCGATGGTTTGAAGTGTGTTTTTGAATAACAGTTTATATAAAAATTAAGGAGTGATATCACTATGAAAAAACGTATGATTTCATTAGCTTTATCTGCAATTACAGCTATTTCAGCAGTATCGGCAATGAGTTCAAATGCGCGGTATTACTGGGGTTCCGTTGATGAGGCAACATTAGAGGAAACATTTAAAGATTGTGTTAAGCTTGAAGGCTATGAGTGGTTAGGTTATGGTAATTCTTGGGAAAAAACCCAATATATGTATTATACTCCAAATGAATATCAATCAACAACGTTTTATGAAGTTTACAGAAGTAGGGATTATTTATACATTACGGTTGACGCAGATGAAAACCTTGATGAAATCAAAGAGAAGATACAGGCTGTTGATGAAAAGCTGTTTATAAATCCATATGAATTAACCCATTTAGATAATAAGTACCAATTTGCTATTAGTGCAGCCGTAATATCACCTGAAACTACAAAAAAAATCAGAGAACAAGTCGGAGATGCGGCGTCAGAAGTTAAATACCTTTACAATCGGCATTTTTATAGAAATATAAATTGTAACTATGTAACTTCTTATTCTAAGGATAAATGGTATTATGATTATGAAGCAGAGAAAAATGTATATTATGATGAATCAGACAAGCTACGCGAATACGCTGCTGCTCACGAAGATGAATTTCAACTTATTGAGCCTGAGGAAGATACTGAATATAATGGAATTAACCTTGAAAAAGGAATGATGTATCTTATTCCTAAAAAAGAGGTCACAGAAGCTGAGCATATTGAGCTTGCCAAAGAAATTTATGAAGCTACAGGATACAAACCTTTTGGCGTTTCACCGGAAAGTGCTACACCTTCTCTTGGCGGTTTAACCCTCGACCTCACCGACTACCTCAACGGCGACGCAAACTGCGATAACATTCAGTCAATGGCAGATGCGGCGGCGATTTTACAGGCAATCGGTAACCCCGACAAGTACGCATTATCCGACTTAGGCGAATTTAACGCGGACTATGCAGGCGATGGCTTGACCGCAGATGATGCATTAGCTATACAGAAAAAGCTTGCAGGGATAACAGAATAGAAACATAAACATATAACAAAAGGGAGCGAAATCGCTCCCTTTAATTATTATTCCTCAGGCATATGAATTTCACCCACGATAGGCAGGGGATCAATTCCCTGTCTTGTGTAGTAATCAGAAAGTGCTGAACGAACAGCCTGTTCAGCCAGAACTGAACAATGCACCTTAACAGCCGGAAGTCCGTCAAGAGCCTCCACAACAGCGTCATTTGTAAGCTTTAAAGCCTCGTCAATAGTCTTTCCCTTAATAAGCTCAGTTGCCATTGAAGATGTGGCAATTGCCGCACCGCAGCCGAAAGTCTTGAACTTTGCGTCTGTAATTGTGCCGTTGTCAATTTTCAGGTACATTTTCATAATATCGCCGCATTTAGCGTTTCCGATTTCGCCGATACCGTCAGCATTCTCGATTTCTCCCACATTTCTGGGATTTGAAAAATGATCCATAACCTTTTCGCTGTACATCATAATTTATCTTCTCCTTTTTATTATTCGTAAGATTCGCCCTTCATCATTTTTTCCCATACGGGAGACATTGCGCGGAGTCTTTCCGCAACAACGGGAACTGTTTCAAGTATATAATCAACGTCCTCATCTGTGAGGTTTTCCTCAATTGAAAGACGGAGCGAGCCGTGGGCAATTTCGTGCTTCAAGCCGATTGAAAGAAGTACGTGTGAGGGATCAAGTGAGCCGGATGTGCAGGCTGAACCTGATGAAGCGCAGATGCCGAACATATCGAGCATGAGCAGGAGGGATTCGCCCTCAATTCCCTCAAAGGAAATATTTATATTACCCGGCAGACGTTTTTCTCTGTCGCCGTTAAGACGGGTATAGGGGATTGTGAGTAATCCGTCAATTATACGGTTTCTCTTTTCGGTGACAATAGCAGCCTTTTCAGCGATATTGCTGCAAGCGATTTCCATAGCCGCACCAAGACCAACGATAGCAGGAACATTCTCCGTACCTGCGCGCTTTCTTCTTTCCTGACCGCCGCCATGGATAAGATTTGGGAGAACTACGCCCTTACGCACATATAACGCGCCGATACCTTTTTGTGCGTGTATCTTATGACCTGACAGGGAGAGCATATCAATTCCCTGCTTGTGAACGTCAATTTCAACGTGACCGACAGCCTGTACAGCGTCAGTATGGAAAAGCACATTATTTTCCTTGCATATAGCGGAAATCTCGTCAATAGGCTGAATTGTGCCTATTTCGTTGTTAGCGTACATAATTGTAACAAGAGCTGTGTCCTGACGGATCGCCTTGCGGATATCCTCGGGATCAATAAGTCCCTTGTCGTCAACAGGGATATATGTTACCTCGAAGCCGTTTTTTTCAAGATATTCCGTTGTGTGGAGGACAGCGTGATGCTCAATTACAGATGTGATGATATGCTTTTTGCCCTTTTTCGCCATCTGTTCAGCTGTACCCTTTATTGCCCAGTTATCGGACTCGGAACCGCAGCTTGTAAAAATAATTTCAATGGGATCTGCGCCGATAGCCTTAGCCACCTTTTCTCGTGCAAGCTCGATATCGCGCTGTGCATTTCGTCCCAGCTCATAGATACTCGAAGCGTTTCCGAAAGCTGTCTGGAAGTGGGGCATCATAGCCGCAAGAACCTCATCGGAAACAGCTGTAGTTGCCGCATTATCGGCATAAATAAATCTTCTTTCCATATTTGACCTCTTATAGTTTAAATTGAATGTATATCTCTTTGTGCAACGGCAAGTCGGTCGCACCTTTCATTTTCTGGATGACCTGCGTGTCCCTTTACCCAGTTGAAGGTTACGTCATGTCGGGCGAGGAGAGGCAGAAGCTGTTCCCACAAATCGACATTGAGAGCAGGCTTGCCATCGGCTTTTTTCCAGCCTTTTTTCTGCCAGCTGTAAACCCAGCCTTTTGTTATACTGTCACATACATACTTGCTATCCGTGGTGAGTATTACTTTGCACGGTTCTTTAAGGGCGGACAGACCTGCAATAACGCCCATAAGCTCCATACGGTTGTTAGTTGTGTGGGCGTCGCCGCCTGACAGCTCTTTTTCAATTGAGCCGAAGCGGAGGATTGTGCCATAGCCTCCCGGACCGGGATTGCCGCTGCAGGCTCCGTCGGAAAATATTTCAACAGTTTTCACGCAGCACCACCTATTGTTATTTTTATCACAATATATATTATAACAGAAATAAAAGAAAATAGTGGGAATGTTTACTGGCGGAAACGAAAATATTGTTAGCGCAGACTTACAACACTTTCGACTGCGAGATTTGAGGGGTGAAAGTGAAAATATGAGCGTATATGATAATCGACACAAGACAATCAATCAGCAGTATATATAAAAAGCCAATCTAAATTTAGGCTAATATGACAATTGACAAGTGTATATACGAAAGGTATAATTAATACAAGGAAAAGTTTTCTATATTTTGGGAAAGGTGATACCAATGGTTTGAAGTTTTTTTGAATAATCATTTGTGTAAAATTAAGGAGAGAATTTTATGAAAAGCTCAAAAAGATTAATTTCACTTGCCTTATCCGCAGTAACAGCAATTTCAGCAGTATCAGCGACAAGTGCAAATGCGCTTTGGTATTGGGGATATATCGACGGCGAACTAATAGAAGAAGAATTCAAAGACTCCATAGAGCTTGATGTTGAAGAATATAGCTTCCTTAGATGTACAGATTGCGATTATATGTATATGAAAACTTATGGTTTCCAGACATGTATATATGAACTTCGTCAATTGAATGACGGCATATTTATCGAAGTAAATACAAACGTGGATATCTCTGACCTTGAAAAAGAAATAAAGGCTCTTGATGAAAATATAAAAATATCTATAGATCAAATTGAAAATTACGACACAATACATATCACGGTTTATTCAGAAGTAATTACATCTGAAACAGCAAAGAAAATCTGTGAAATTGTTGGAGATAAGGCTTTAAGTATTAAATACAAATTCGGTTCATGTATGTATGAAGAAATAAGCTATGATTACATAACAGGGTATCCTGTTAACAGAGTAGTAGATATAATAGAAAAAGACGGATATAGAGAAGTCATACACGAATCTAATGAAGAAATACTTACGGAATATGCTGAAAAACATAGTGATGAGGTGGAATTTGAATACTTCTATCCGTCCAAAGAAGATCATCGTGGATTTGAGCCTTGGACAGGTACATATTATCTTATACCGAAAAAAGAACTCACCATTATGGAACATCTTGAACTTGTGAAAAATATTTATGAGGAAACGGGACTTGTTCCTTTGAGTTATAGTCTTGAAAGTGCAAGTTCATCTCTCAGCTCAAAAGTCGATCTCACCAACTACCTCAACGGCGATGCAAACTGCGATAACATTCAGTCAATGGCAGATGCGGCGGCGATTTTCCAGGCAATCGGCAACCCCGACAAATACGCATTATCCGACTTAGGCGAATTTAACGCGGACTATGCTTGCGATGGTTTGACAGCCGACGATGCTATTGCTATACAGAAAAAAATTGCAGGGATAGAATAAAAAACAAGGAGTGATATCACTATGAAAAAAAGATTAATTTCACTTGCCTTATCCGCAGTAACAGCAATTTCAGCAGTATCAGCAGTATCGGCGCTGAACACAAACGCTTTAGTGGGGTGGGGAACGCTCGTTGAAGAAGAAATAGAAGAGCATTTTAAGGAATATGTAAAGCTTGACGCTAAGGAATACGAATGTTTTAATCTTTCAAAGTCAGAATATCCGAATTTGTATATGCGTACATACGATTTAAAATCAAAGATTGCAATATATGTGTTTTTGAAAACAGATGATTCCATATGGATTGAAGTGGGAAAAGACATAGATACTTCCGAAATAGAAAAAAAGATAAAAGCACTTGATGAAGGCTTTAAAGTGGTAAAAACTTATGCAACATCAGACACATCTTATATCAAAGTTTTAAGTGAAGAATTTCCTATTGAAACAGTAAAGGAAATCTGTGAAATAGTTGGCGATAAAGCTATAAAAACTGATTATAATTTTAATTCATACAGCTATGAACCCATAGAGTTCGATTATATAACAGGGTATGATAATAAAAGAGTAGTAGATATAATAGAAAAAGACAGATATACAGAAGTCATACACGAATCTAATGAAGAAATATTTACGGAATATGCTGAAAAACATAGTGATGAGGTGGAATTAAAATACTTTTCTTCGTCCGGTGAAGATCATCGAGGATTTTCCCTTTGGAAAGAAACATATTATCTTATACCGAAAAAAGAACTTACCACTATGGAACATCTTGAACTTGCAATGGATATTTATGAAGAAACGGGACTCACTCCTTTTGGTTATAGTCTTGAGATGGAGGGGGGGGCTTTCAGCTCAAAAGTCGATCTCACCAACTACCTCAACGGCGATGCAAACTGCGACAACATTCAGTCAATGGCAGATGCGGCGGCGATTTTACAGGCAATCGGAAATCCTGACAAGTACGCATTATCCGACTTAGGCGAATTTAATGCGGACTATGCTTGCGATGGCTTGACCGCAGACGATGCTATTGCAATACAGAAAAAGCTGGCAGGCATAACAGAATAGAAACATAAGTATAAAACAAAAGGGAGCGAAATCGCTCCCTTTGAGATTGTCGAAAAACCTGAATTTCGTACCGAAATTGCGGTCACGGCACGCCGTGACCCTACATTGTACAACGTAGAATAGCCGTTTTGTAGGGACACGGCGTGCCGTGTCCATTATGCAATGCACCTTTTTCTACATTC
>JAGAMB010000049.1 GCA_017624895.1 Ruminococcus sp.
CCCGTCAATATTTTCAGGAGACATAACACCTCGGTTTCCGTACATATCCGACGGTGCAAATTCCATATCTTCTGTGTGTATCAAATCAGTTCTCCTTTTGTTAAAGCCGTTAGGCTTTATAAGCCTTTAGCCTTTAGCTTTTAGCTTTTAGCTATTGAGAACGGCATTCTTTCTGTATGCTGTATAATTTTTGTACGCTGAAATAATTGTCAATGCTGCCTTTGGCAGTCCTTGCCTTACGCATTATTTGTCGATATACCGTCAATTTGTGTAGGGGCGGATATTATCCGCCCGCAATTTCGGTACGAAATTCGTTAATGGCTAAGCGTTAAAGGCTAAAAGCTTATTAACCATTAACGCTCGAAATAACGCTTCTTGCGGATATAGAAAGCGTCCGCAGAATCTGCCGCCTTTTTGCCCATATCCTCCTCCATTGATATAAAGCAGAGATTATCTCCTGACTTTGTATAGCGTGAAAGATATTTTGAAAGAGGCACAAAAAGCTTTCTCGTGCTTCCTATCATATCAATTACCATAAGCAGCTGCGGCTTTTCACAGCCCCTTATCATTTCTACAATGTATGCTGCATCAACATTTTCCTGCTTGGCAAGAAATTTCGAAGCCGCCTTTGTAATATATCCCATAGTTCTTTCACAGCGGCGATAATTTATAGTATCCTCCTCGTTGTAGGAGATCGCCTTTATGCGGAGATTTCGTGCAATCATAAGGATGCTCTTTATCTCCTGTGACGAAAACTCCTTGCCATAAGAGTTAGGATTAAGTACAGCGGATGCTGTCTGTATCAGGTCAAACAGTCTGAGACAGTTGATTTTATAGTAATCAACATATCTTTTTGCAAACTGCTGCAAAGCTCTGTGGCTTGTAAAAAAAGGTATGAACACATCGCCATGAGGATTTCTGATGGTGATAAGCTCAAGCTGAACTCCGCCTTCCTCCCTGCCCCGTTCCTGTTTTACAGGATTTTTACAGATAACATAAACATCGCTTTTTATAAGTGTCTGCAAGAACAAAGAGCGTTTTGACGGATCTGTTATTGCCGCTTTAAGCAGTTCGTCGAGATTCATCATAAGTATTACGTCCTTTCCGTGTATGGCATAAGCTATATAATGCCACTAAATAAATAAAACAAAATAATACATGGGTAAAATCCCCATTACTCAGAAGCCATTATTCTTAGCGCTTCCTTTATAAGTTCTTGTGTATCAAGAGCAGGATCAAGCCGCCGCAGTACAGCCGCCGCCTCTCCCTGTGAATAACCGAGTACCATAAGAGCTTCAAGAGCCTCTCCTGCCGCCGATGGTGTACCTGCCATACCTGCCGGAATTGCTCCTGCTGATGTATTCGCTGAAGCTCCGCCGAAAGAGTCAGATGAAATTTTGTCTTTAAGCTCCAGCACAATGCGCTGAGCCGTTTTTGTGCCTATTCCTTTTGTACGTGTGAGGGTTTTGCTGTCTCCCGAAGCTACGGTAAACGCAAACTGCTCCGTATTGAGGTCGGAAAGTATGGCAGTTGCGGCTTTAGGGCCTACCCCGGAAACGGAAATAAGCAGACGGAAGCAGTTAAGCTCCTGCATATCCGCAAAGCCGAACAGCTCAACGCCGTCCTCTCTCACGGCAAGGTGAGTATAGAGCGTCACCTCGCTGCCTGTATCGCCAAGCTTCATTACTGTGTTATACGATGTGCGGCAGCCATAGCCGACACCGTTACATTCAACAACGGCAAAGCCTGTTTCTTTATGTACAAGCCTGCCTCTTACGCTATAGATCATATTTTACCTCTGCATTATCCTAAATCAGACCACCTTACCGTATGTCCATGGCATATTGCAATAGCAAGAGCGTCCGCAGCATCATCGGGACGGGGAATCCCTGCAAGTCCCAGAAGCTGCTTCGTCATTTCCATAACCTGCTGTTTTTCTGCTTTTCCGTAGCCTACCACCGCTGATTTCACCTGCAGCGGAGTATATTCATATACAGGTATATTTCTTTTTGCTGCCGAAAGAACAGTTACTCCTCTTGACTGAGCAACGTCTATGGCTGTTTTCTGATTTGTTGTAAAGAACAGCTTTTCAATAGCCATACAGTCGGGGCGGAATTTTTCAAATATAAACTCCATATCCGTATGTACAGCGTAAAGCCGCTGTGTAAATGGAGTATGCGCTTCTGTAAGAACAGCGCCGTACTCCACGGGTGTAAATTTTCTTCCGTCATAGTCTACTACGCCAAAACCTACAATAGCATAGCCCGGATCAATGCCTAAAATTCTCATTTTCTTCATATCTGTTCCTGCTTTATGGGTTATATTGCTCCCTCAATTATAGCAAACGACAAAATCTTTTGGCGTTTGCAGCTTCATAGAATTATTCAAGAGTTAGCTGGCAGAGCAATACTGCCCCATAATATTTCACATTACATATTATTATACCACAAACCACACTCACATTGCAATACCCGATTTATATAAAAATAATATAATTTTATAGTTACTATGACTGTAAATGTTAAGTAACCAGCTTTTTTGAAATTTCAAGCAGATATTATTGATTAACAGGTTCGGGGGCGGTGGATTTTTATACCAATCCCTAATTGGTATTATAATGCGTAATTTTTGTGTAGGAGCCGCCTTTGGCAGTCCGCCGGCGGATGATATCCGCCCCTGCACCGAATTTTTTTCGCAATGTAGGTTTGTCAATGATATGAGACAAATTAAATCAAAAAACTTGACCTGTTTTGAGGAAAGCTTTGATATAATCGTAAGGTGACTTCCAGTTAAGCGGACGCATAGGGAAATTGTTGTATTTTCTGCTGTGAACAGCTAA
>JAGAMB010000050.1 GCA_017624895.1 Ruminococcus sp.
AAGAAATACTGACAAAGCGTGGCTTAGTCAGTATTTCAGATTACTATTCATTAGTACATATTTAATTTTGAATTGAACCGCCGTATGCCGAACGGCACGTACGGTGGTGTGAGAGGGCGGTTTATTCCGCCCTACTCGATTATATGCACAATAGAGAGGCTTTGAATTTGTTTATTCATACAAAAATAATAAATTAAATATGTTATTTCGTCTTTTTGGGCTTTTAAAATCACTTATATATAGAAGATGATTAAAAATTACTTCGTTTGTTGAAAATCAACAAATGGCGAATTATGCCTTTGTGACAAATAACAAGGAGGACGTACTATGAAAAAATTAACAGCGATTTTATGCGGATTATCAATTATCTGCTCAATGACAGGATGCACCAAAAAGGAAACCGAGCCTGAAAAAGCACCTATTGTTCCCGTGGTAACACAGACAATGTACAAGGCGGAGGAAATGTCTGTGCCGGCTGATTTCAGCTCTTTAATTTCCCTTGACTATTCCGCAGCAAAGGGAACTGCACTTATTTATCAGAATAAGGATATGGGCTATTCTGTTCAGTATTACGATGAAAACCTGAATGAAACTGAAAATTATCTGCTTTCAGAGGGCGATATTTCATATTCCTGTATGACTTTTATGGCGCAGGATGGCACAATTCACCTGCTTATCAGATCGGCTGAATATGACGGAGATCCCACAGAGGACTATGAAAAATTCTATGAGGAGGCAATACCCAGATTAGAAATATACTCCTTTACACCTGAGGGCGAAAAATCGGGATTTCTTACAGTTGAGGAGCTGCCCCAGTCATTAAATCTGACGAACAGTATCACGGATCTGCTATACTACAACGGCAACTACATTGTTTCAACCTTTGAAAAAACATATATAATCGACAAAAACGGAATTGTGACGGAAAAAGAAATGGGTATGGACGTTTCCTATGCCATTGATACAGAGGGACGTCTTGTGGCTTCAAAGTGGGAGGACTACTGCTATACCGATGAAAGTCTGAAATATTCAGATACTCCTACGAAATACGGTGAATATATCCGCAGAATGGGCAAATTGTTTACAGGTACAGGAGATTACAGCCTTTTCGGAGTTATGCAGCAGGGTATCTACGGTATGACCGCTGACGGACAGCTTGTGAAGCTGTTGGATTTTGTAAGCTCCCGTGTTGTTCCTACAGAGGTTTACGCTGTAAGCTATGTAGGCGAGGGGAAATTTGCCGCTTATACTACATCAAATGATGGTATACGTTCACTTGTGCTGCTGACAGTACGCCCTGATGATTATGTTGTAAACCGTGAAAAAGTTATTCTTGCCGTTGACGGAATAGATTCGGGGGCTGACAGCTATGCAGGAAATTTCAACAAGTCAAGCGACGAATACGAAATAGAAGTAAGACATTATGAACATGGCTCAGATGACCTTCGTGCTGATGTTCTTTCGGATAGCTCTCCCGATATTTACTATTATATGGATCTTGACACGGTGCAGAGCTACACGAATATAGGCGCATTTGCTGATATGTACGAGCTTATGGACAAATACGGCGGATTGTCCCGTGAGGATATTATGCCCAACGTTCTTGAAGCCTATGAAACAGGCGGGAAGCTTTACTTTATGTCGGATAAATTCTATGCAAACTGCAATGTAGCGTGGAGTGAGGTGCTTGGCAAAGAGTACAGCAACTGGACAATGGACGAATTTTTCGAGGTTGTTGAAAATATGCCCGAAGATATGTACATAGGCGATAAATGGTCATTTGACAGCAGACACGGATTATTCTCCTATCTCTGTCAGGATAATGTGGAGCAATGGGTGGATTTCGACAATAACACCTGTGATTTCAACTCCGAAAGTTTCATAAAAACCCTTGAATTATGCCGTGATTTGAAGATTGTACATGAAGAAATTCCCGATTATGAGAATATGACTGAGGAAGAAATGCTCGCTCTGGAGGAATGGAATGCGGTGTTGTTAAAAAATAAGGAGGCTTTGATTGGTTGGGGTGGCGGTTCAATGAGCACACATGCTGTTATGATGTTTGCTCAGCTTTATGGCTTGGGTATAAAAGATGTGACTTTGATAGCAAATCCCACAAAAAACGGCGGCGGAACTATAAACGGTCAGAATTATTATTCTGTACTCAGCAGCGGAAACTGCACCGAGGGCGGCTGGGCGTATATGTGCTGGCTGCTTAGTCAGAAACAACAAGAGCAAGTTTCATACTATTTATTCCCCGTCCGCAAGGAGTCATTTTATAAATGTACTGAGAAGTTCAAGCAACAAGAGAATGAATACAATAAAGGTTCCAGTACTGTAAACGGTTACTCTTATGAATATGACCTTATGGGTATAAATGAACAGTATGATTATATTGTCGGATTTATTGAAAAGTGCAACAGCCTTGGGGGATTTCGCTCAAAGGTGCGTGAAATTCTTGACGATGAATACAAGAGCTTTGCCGCAGGGGAGGTAACCGCCGAAGAATGTGCAGAGCGTATACAGAGCAGAATGGAGATATATCTCAGCGAAAACAGTTGATTTAAAAACACGTAGGGACACGGCGTGACGTGTCCGTGTATCAATCATAAATTATAAATTCCCCGAATAAAATTTATCGGGTGATGTTATGAGAAAAATAATAGCTGTTTTTATATCATTTGTCGTGTTATTGACTATAGTTAATCCGTTGTATACTATTGCCGATGATACGACAAATTCTGCAAAAGCATATGTTCTTATGGAAGCTACCACACAGACCGTTCTGGACAGCGAAAATGCCGATTTACGGCTGAATGTGGGTTATCTGTCAAAGCTTATGACAATTCTGCTCATAGCTGAGGATATTGAAACAGGAAAATATCTTATGTCAACGGAGCTTACCGCCTCCTCAACTGTCACAGGCACAAAGGGGGCGGTGGTATGGCTTGAAGCAGGGGATAAAATGACTGTTGAGGAGCTGCTGAAATCGGTGATTATCGGCAATGCCAACGACGCTGTAACAGTCCTTGCGGAAAAATCGGAGCAGACAATTGAAAAATTCGTTATGCGTATGAATACCGAGGTTTTTGACCTTGGTTTGCGTAATACAGCCTTTTATTCCCCATATGGCTACTACGATGAAAGGGAATACACAACAGCTCACGATATGGCGGTAATATGCTCACAGCTTGCGAAATACGAGTTTTTGCATCCATATTTCAAGACATGGCGTGATTTCGTGAAATCGGGGCAGACGGAGCTTGTCAGCGAAAACAGGCTCGCAAATAGCTACGAAAGGCATATCGGCTTCAAGGCGGCACATTCCGACGAAACGGGGTACAACATAGCCGAGGGCGGTATGGACGAATCGGGGACTTGTTATATCTCTGTGGTTCTGGGAGCTGACAGCGAGGACGATATGTACAGACAGGCGAAAAGCCTTCTTAAAAGCGGATTTAACGATTATAAGGTAACGGCAACGATGTTCCCCGATGAAATGCTTATGCCGATGAAGATACGCGGCGGATGTGATACAGCGGTGGAAATCGTCCTCAGACGGCAGAGCAGACTTGTCGTGCCGAAAAGCGTGGGGGAGCTTAGTACAGCGGTGGTTCTCCCCGAATATCTGACAGCTCCCGTGAAAAAGGGGCAGATAATCGGCACAGCGGCTTTCTACAGCGAGAAAAATTTAGTCTGTGAAATAGATATTATAGCGGCGGATAATGTTGAAAAGCTGTCGCTGGGATATGTTCTTAAAAAAACTTTGTGCAATATTATCAAATAAACGAAATTGTATTTGTGCTATTTGACAAAAGTTGTTTATTACGGTAAATCATTCTAAAACCCCCTTGCAAAAGTTTTAGGAATATGGTATAATTATGTAGATAATTTTATAGTGCGGTTAGGTTTGCTTATCCGCATATTTGGAGGTACATACAATGTCATTAAAGCTTAACACAAAATATCTTCAGGATTTTGTAAATGCCGACGAAATGGCAGGCATTAAGGCTCAGGTTGAAACTGCTGCTGATATGCTTCACAATAAATCAGGTCTCGGCAACGACTTCCTCGGTTGGGTAAATCTCCCCACAGATTACGACAAAGAGGAGTTTGCACGCATTAAGGCTGCTGCTGAGAAAATCAAGTCCAATTCCGATATTCTCATCGTTATCGGTATCGGCGGTTCATACCTCGGCGCAAGAGCTGCTATCGAGCTGCTCAAATCGCCTTTCTACAACAATATGAAGAAGGATACTCCTGACATATACTACGTTGGAAACAGCATTAATCCCACATACCTTAACGAGGTTATCGCTCTCTGTGAGGGTAAGGATTTCTCTGTAAACGTTATTTCAAAGTCAGGTACAACAACTGAGCCTGCACTTGCTTTCAGAATCTTCAAGAAAATGGTTGAGGATAAGTACGGCAAGGAGGAGGCTAAGAACCGTATTTTTGCTACAACTGACAAGGCAAGAGGAACTCTCAAGAACCTCTCCGACGCTGAGGGCTACGAAACATTCGTTATTCCTGATGACGTTGGCGGACGTTTCTCCGTTCTCACAGCTGTTGGTCTGCTCCCTATTGCTGTTGCAGGCTGCGATATCGACGCTCTTATGAAGGGCGCTGCTAAGGCTCAGGCTGAGCTTTGCGCTGATTTCGACAACAACGACTGCTACAAGTACGCTGCTCTCAGAAATATCCTCTACAGAAAGGGCAAGTCCGTGGAAATGCTCGTTTCCTACGATCCCAGCTTTGTAATGATGTCTGAGTGGTACAAGCAGCTCTTTGGTGAGAGTGAGGGTAAGGATAACAAGGGTATCTTCCCTGCATCTGTTACTTTCTCTACAGATCTTCACTCTATGGGACAGTACATTCAGGACGGCGCAAGAATTATGTTCGAGACTGTTGTTGATATCAAGACTCCTAAGCAGGATCTTTTCCTTGAAGCTGACGAGGAAAATCTTGACGGTCTTAACTTCCTCACAAACCAGAATATGTCCGTTGTTAACCGCAAGGCATTCGAGGGTACAGTTCTCGCTCACACAGAGGGCGGCGTTCCTAATATGATCCTTGAGCTTGCTGATACAACTGAGGAAAGCGTTGGATATATGATTTACTTCTTCGAGAAGGCTTGTGCAATTTCAGGCTATGTTCTCGGTGTAAATCCTTTCAATCAGCCCGGTGTTGAGAGCTACAAGTCAAATATGTTTGCTCTCCTCGGAAAGCCCGGTTATGAGGGTGCAAAGGCTGAACTTGAGGCTAAGCTCGGCTAATATCAGATGCGCTGCAATATACAGCCGCTGAATCCGACTTATATAAATGATACAAAAATCTCTCCGCTGAAAGCGGGGAAAGGAGAAAAAATATGATCAAGCTTATTACAGGCAAAAAAGGTACAGGAAAAACAAAGATTATCATCGACAGAATCAACGATGCAGTAAAGTCTACAAACGGCAATATTGTTTGCATCGAAAAGGGCGATAATATCAGACGTTCTATCAGCTACAAGGTTAGATGGTGTGACGTTGAGCAGTTTGGCGTTGAGGGTATGGATACTTTCTATGGCTTCGTAGCTGGTATGCTCGCAGGCAACTACGATATCAAGGATATTTTTGTTGACGGTATTTTCAAGATCGTTGGCAGAGATTATGAGGCTTTCGGCAAGATGCTCGAAAATCTTGACAAGCTCACAGGCGATGACGCTGTTATTACTTTTACGGTTTCCGCTGACGAGGCTGATCTTACTGAGAACGTTAAGCAGTTCATCAAGTAATTATCGTAGTTTGAAGTAAATTTTTCCGATATCTCTTGACATCCGGAAAAAAATAGTGTATAATATATTTTGTAATGCTTTGAAGGATTTTTTAGTATGATAATTAATTTAAAGCAGCTTTTCAGCATCACAGGCGAGTCAAAGGATTTTGACTACAGCATCGAGGCGGCGGAGCTTTCGGAAATAAAGGGCTGTAAATTTAGCTCACCTGTTTCCGTAAAGGGCAGGATCTATAATAAGGCGGGCGTTGTCTACCTGAAATATAACCTTTCTTTCTCTATGCTTGCAGAATGTGACAGATGCCTAAAGGAACTGGATATACCATATTCCTTCGACTGTGACCACATTGTTGTTCCCTCAGTCAGCGGCGATAACGATGAGTATATCGTGGCAGACGGTGAAAGCATTGAGCTGAATGAAATTGCAGTAACCGATATGCTGCTTCAGATACCTACAAAGATACTTTGCAGCGAAGATTGCAAGGGCTTATGTATGATCTGTGGCTGTGATTTGAATGAGGGCGACTGCGAACATCAAATAACCGAGTCGTGAGACTCTTTATAAGGAGGTGCCAAAATGGCTGTACCAAAGAGAAAAACTTCTAAGGCAAGACGTGATAAGAGACGTTCTGCTGTTTGGAAGCTCGATACACCTGCAATGTCCAAGTGCGATAACTGTGGTGCTTTTAAGGCTCCACACAAGGTTTGCAAGAACTGCGGATTCTACAAGGGCGTAAAGGTTCTGAATCTGGATGAAGAATAATCTATTTCAGATATGAGGAGGAGAGGAGGCATAGTCTTCTCTCCTTTTTATGTTTATTACGCCTGATACGGGAGGGTTATTTCTGGTTAAAATCAAATCTGTTATAAAAGGCTCTCCTGCGTTTGTTTGCGGTATTGCGGAGGGCGATATACTTGTAAGCGTCAACGGTCATAATATCAATGATGTCCTTGATTATATGTACTATGCCGCTGATGTTAATGTTGAGATCGGCATTATGCGCAGCGGAACGGAAATGAAATTTATCGCCGAAAAGGACGAGTATGACGACCTCGGACTTGAATTTGATACATTCCTTATGGACAGCAAGCGGAGATGTTCAAATAAGTGCGTTTTCTGTTTTATTGACCAGATGCCGCCGAATATGCGCGAAACACTCTACTTTAAGGACGATGACGCCCGGCTTTCATTTTTGCAGGGAAATTATGTCACGCTGACAAATCTCACTGACGAGGATATTGACCGTATAATCAAAATGAAGCTGAATATCAACGTTTCAGTCCATACCACCAATCCTGAACTCCGTGTTAAAATGATGGGGAACAGATTTGCCGGTGAGAAGCTGAAATATATCCGCCGACTTGCGGAGAATGGTATCAGTTTGAACTGTCAGGTTGTATGCTGCCCCGGTCTTAACGATGGGGACGAGCTGAGAAGAACTCTCCGTGATCTGGGCGATCTTATGCCAAATATCAGCAGTATGGCTGTTGTCCCTGTGGGAGTAACTAAATATCGTGAAAATCTCTTTCCGCTGAAAACTTTTGACAAAAAAGGGGCAGGGGAAACTATTGATATTATTGAGGAATATCAGGCTGAATTTCTGGAAAAATATGATTCGAGAGTTGTATTTCCCTCTGACGAATTTTTCCTTACTGCTGAACGTGATCTGCCGGAAATAGCATATTACGAGGATTTTCCGCAATTCGAAAACGGTGTAGGTATGCTCCGTTCCCTTATTGATGAATTTACGGACGCTCTTGAAACTGCCGAATACAGCGGCGGCGAAAGGCATATTACAATTGCTACGGGATATTGTCCGTATACTGTTATTAAACAGCTTTGTGAAAGCGTTGAGAAAAAGTTCAGCAGCATAAAAATTGATGTTGTTCCCATTCGAAATGACTTTTTTGGGGATACTATCACCGTAACAGGTCTTATTACAGCAAGCGATCTTATTTCTCAGCTAAAAGGCAGAAATAACGGCTCGGAGCTTATTATTTCCTCTGCTATGCTTATGCAGAACAGCGATATATTCCTTGACGACAGAACAGTTTCAGATGTTGAGGAAGAATTACAGATAAAAATAAAAATTACTCAGAATGACGGCTATGATTTGGTTGACGCAGTTCTGGGAGTTTGAGATAATCGACAGATAGAAAGGAGATGTTAACTTATGGCTTTACCTATAGTTGCAGTTGTGGGACGTCCGAATGTGGGAAAGTCCACGCTGTTCAACAGGCTTATTGGTCAGAGGTTGTCCATTGTTGAGGATACTCCGGGTGTTACCCGTGACCGTATATATTCACAATGCGAATGGCGGGATAAGCAGTTTATGGTAGTTGATACAGGAGGCATCGAGCCCGACAGCAATGATGTTATTCTTGCTCAGATGCGCCGTCAGTCACAGCTTGCCATTGAAAAGGCTGATGTTATTATACTCGTTACGGATATCCGCTGCGGAGTTACAGCTGATGACTATGCTGTTGCAGATATGCTTCAGAAAAGCGGAAAACCTGTTGTTCTTTGTGTTAATAAGGTTGATACTCTGGGCGAGCCTCCGCTGGAACTTTATGAATTTTACAATTTAGGCTTAGGCGAGCCGTTCCCTGTTTCTTCCGTACACGGTCACGGAACAGGCGATATGCTTGACGAGGTTTACAAGTACCTCCCTAACGGCGATGTTCAGCAGTATGATGATGAGTATATCAAGGTTGCCGTTATCGGTAAGCCCAACGCAGGAAAATCCTCGCTTATAAATAAAATTGCAGGTGAGGAACGCGTGATCGTTTCCGATATTGCCGGTACTACCCGTGATTCAACTGATACGGTAATTGAAAATGAATACGGAAAATTTGTGTTCATCGACACTGCAGGTATTCGTAAAAAATCCAAGGTAACAGAGAAAATCGAGCATTACAGCGTACTCCGCGCATATATGGCTGTTGATCGTGCAGATGTATGCGTTATAATGCTTGACGCTGCCGAGGGCTTCACAGAACAGGACTCAAAGGTTGCGGGATATGCCCATGAACAGGGAAAAGCCTGCGTTGTAGCAGTAAATAAATGGGATCTTATTGAAAAGGACGATAAGACAATGCAGGAATTTCGCACAAAGCTTGAAAATGATTTCAGCTTTATGTCCTATGTTCCTTTTGTGTTTATTTCTGCGAAAACAGGTCAGCGAATCAATAAGCTGTACGAGCTTATAAAGTACACCAACGACCAGAATAATATGAGAATATCAACAGGAATGTTAAACGATGTTCTTGCATATGCTACTACAAGGGTTCAGCCTCCCTCTGATAAGGGCAAGCGTCTGAAGATATATTATATGACGCAGCCTTCAACAAAGCCGCCGACCTTTGTAACTTTTGTAAATAAAGCAGATCTGTTCCATTTTTCCTATAGAAGATATATTGAAAATCAGATCCGTTCAACCTTCGGATTAGAGGGAACTCCTGTCCGTTTTGTTGTACGTGAAAGAGGAGGTAACGATAAATAATGAAAGTAATTTTAGCACTACTTATAGCCGCAGCACTTGGCTATCTTATGGGGAGTCTTAATTTCTCAATAATTGTTGTAAAGCTTCTTAAAGGCAGAGATATCAGAACTGTTGGAAGCAGAAATGCAGGTCTTACAAATACCTACCGCTGTTTTGGCCCTCAGTGTGCAGCCCTTACTCTGCTTGGCGATCTTTTAAAGGGAATTGTTGCTGTACTTCTTTCGCAGCTTTTTGCAGGTATGCTTAAAGTGGGATTTGCTCCCGATAATGAGGTGAAGTATATAGGCTTTATTGCAGGATTTTTCGCAATTCTTGGTCACGTTTTCCCATTATATTACGGGTTTAAAGGCGGCAAGGGCGTTCTTGTGGGAGTTGCGTCTTTTCTCCCCATTGAACCGAGAGTATTCTTTACACTTTTGATAATATTTATAGTTATTTTTGCAATCACAAAATATGTTTCCGTTTCTTCAATTATGGGTGCTTTAAGCGCACCTGTGGCTATATTCTTTATGTCGCTCATTGTTGATGGCGTCGGCTTTGGAAGAAGTCTGCTGTATATGCTTCTTTGTATTCCTATGACGGCAATGGTTGTTTATATGCACCGTTCAAATATCGAGCGTTATATGGAAGGAACTGAATCAAAGTTTACTTTTAAATTCAATAAAGATCGCTGATCTGCTTGATGAATTAGCAGAAAGGGAGGTATATCAATGGCAAATATAGTAATTCTTGGATCGGGAGGCTTTGGCCTTAGCCTTGCCATTACAGCCTTTAAAACAGGCAGACACAATGTAACGGTATGGTCAAAATTCCAGGAGGAAATTGATGAGATCCGTTTAAAAGGGGAGCATATCCACAAGCTTCCGGGAGTTGCAATTCCACCTGAGATACAGCTGACAAGCGATATTTCATGTATCAGCGGCTGTGATATTCTTATTTTTGGTATACCTTCAAGCTTCCTGCGTTCTGTTGCGCAGCTTGCTAAACCCTATGTGACAAAGGATATGATCGTTGTCAATTCCGGCAAGGGCATTGAGGAAGGCAGCCTGAAACTTCTCAGTCAGGTTATTGAGGAGGAGCTTGATACAGAAAAGCTTGTAGTCCTTTCAGGTCCGTCCCACGCTGAGGAAGTTGCTCGTTCAATCCCTACAGCAATTGTCGCTGCTTCACACAATAAGGAGGCTGCGCAGTATATACAGGAGCAGCTTGGCAGCGATAAGCTGAGAATATATCTCAATGACGATGTTATTGGCTGTGAGCTTGGAGGAGCGCTGAAAAATATTATTGCCCTCTGCTGCGGAATCTGCCTTGGAATGGGTTACGGTGATAACACAAAGGCAGCGCTTATGACAAGAGGTATGCACGAGATTATGCGTCTTGGAGTTGCTGCAGGTGCTAATCCTATGACATTCGGCGGACTTACAGGTCTGGGCGATCTGATAGTTACCTGCACAAGCCTGCACAGCCGAAATGCAAGAGCAGGAAAGCTTATCGGTGAGGGAATTGCTCCAGAGGAAGCTGTTCGTCAGGTTGGAACAGTTGAGGGCTATTGGTGCTGTCATACAGCCTACGAGCTTGCAAAAAAGCTTGGGATAGAAATGCCTATAACGGAGCAGCTTAACGAAGTGCTTTTCAATGGCGGTAAGATACAGGACGCAATGATAAATCTTATGGGACGTCCAATGACAAACGAGCGTGAGGTATACTAACTGGAGGAAATATATGACTGAAATTCGTGAGTATAGAGGACACATCAGAAACTGGAAAGAGCTTTGCACAGAGCTTGGCATTGACAATACTCTTGACAGAGAGAGCCGTGAAAATGCTATTATTATCGCTGCCTATGAGAAATGGGGCAGGGATATGGGTGAACATCTTTATGGTATGTTTGCATTCTGTCTGTGGGACGGTGAAAAGCTTTTCGCTATGCGTGACCACTTCGGCACAAAGCCATTTTTCTACTATGTTACAGATGAAGGAAATCTTCTTTGCAGCGGTTCAATCCGCAATATAATTGCAGGAGATGGATTTAAAAAGGAGCTTAACAGAGATATGCTCCAGATCTATATGTCCCTGACTTATGTTGGCGGAGAGGACACATTTTTCAAGGGCGTTAAGAAGCTTATGCCGGGACATTACCTTGAATTTTCCAATGGAAAGCTTGAGATCCACCGCTACTGGAAGCCTGAATTCAATCCCGATCATTCGAAAACTCTCAATGAATGGGCAGACGAGATACATTCCACACTTCTTGGCATTATGCCTGAGGTGCTTGACGAAAATGAAACTGCTGAGTCGTTCCTTTCAGGAGGAGTTGACTCCTCATATGTGCTTGCAGTTTCCGATGTAAAGGTAACAAATTCCTGCGGCTATGACGATGAGCGCTTTGATGAATCGCCCCTTGCAAAGCAGACAGCTGATTTACTGGGCAGGGAAAATAACCGCTGCTGTATAACTCCCGAAATGTATTTTGGTATAGTTCCGTGGGTTATGGAGAATATGGAGCAGCCATTGGCGGACGCTTCCGCTGTTGCTTTTGCTCTCGGATGTCGTGCTACAGCAGAGCATACAAAGATTTGTTATTCGGGCGAGGGTTCTGACGAGTTCTTCGGCGGATATAATATGTACCGCAATGCTGAGAGATACGGCGAAAATCTGAAAACATTCTATGTGGGCAATACAAACATTATGAAAGAAGACGAAAAACAGCGTATCCTCAAGACTTATAACCCCGATGTTCTCCCCATAAATATTGCTAAGGATATTTATGCTGAAAATGAGGGCTGTGATCCTCTTACAAAGATGTCGGATATTGATATCCGCATATGGCTGGAGGGCGATATTTATCTTAACGTTGACAAGATGAGTACAGCGGCAGGTCTTGAAGTGCGTATGCCTCTCACAGACAGAAGAATTTTCGATATTGCCTCACGTATGCCATCTGAGCATAAGATAAACGATGAGGCAAACAAGGCGGCTCTCAGAACAGCGGCAGCAAAGGTTCTTCCGGAGGAAATTGCATTCCGCAAAAAGCTGGGATTTATCGTGCCTATCAGAATATGGCTTGCTGATGAGCGTTACAATGCTGATGTAAGAGTAAAGTTCAACAGCGAAACAGCGGCTGAGTTTTTCAATGTTGAGGAAATCAAGGCTATATTTGATGATTATATCGGCGGCAATTCTGATAACTGGAGAAAAATCTGGACGATTTACACATTCCTTGTATGGTATGATATATATTTTAAAAATTGATGATATGTGGAGGTACTGCGGCTGAAATGCCGCATTATCCCTGTATAAAAGGAGAAGAAGTATGTCAAATAAAGTAACTACACGTTTTGCCCCGTCACCAACGGGATTTATGCACATAGGAAATCTTCGTACAGCACTTTATTCCTATCTGCTTTCAAAATCACAGGGCGGAAATTTTATTCTGCGTATTGAAGATACTGACCAGGAACGACTTGTTGAGGGTGCTGTTGATGTAATTCTCGATACTCTTAAATCAACAGGCATTGAATATGATGAGGGACCTGCAAAGGATGGCGGCCACGGTCCTTATATCCAGAGTGAAAGACTTCCCATATACAAGGAATATGCGGAAAAACTCATTGCTGACGGTCATGCTTATTACTGCTTCTGCTCAAAGGAGCGACTTGACTCTCTTAAGGATGAAAACGGCATCGGCGGTTATGACGGTTTCTGCCGTGATAAGAATTATACAGCAGAGGATGCTGCGCGCCACAAGGCTGAGGGCGGCAATGTTGTAATTCGCCAGAAAATGCCTACAGAGGGCAAGACAGCATATGTGGACGTAGTTTACGGTGAAGTTGAGATTGACAATACTGAGCTTCGTGACCAGATTCTTATTAAGGACGACGGTTATCCAACATACAATTTCTGCCACATTGTTGACGATTATCTTATGGGCGTGACTCACGTTGTAAGAGGTAACGAATATCTCACATCAACTCCCAAATATTGCCTGCTCTATGATGCATTCGGCTGGGACAGACCGACATATGTACATCTTCCCCTGCTTATGGGTAAGGACGATGAGGGCAAGGTTTCAAAGCTTTCAAAGCGTCACGGTGCAGTAAGTTTCCACGACCTTGTAAATGACGGTTATCTCCCTGAAGCAATCGTAAACTATATTGCACTTCTCGGTTGGTGTCCTAAGGATACAAATGAGGAATTTTTCACAATGGACGAACTGAAAGCCAACTTCTCCATTGAGGGACTTAGCAAATCACCTGCTGTATTCGACTATGAGAAGCTAAAATGGTTCAACTCCGAATACATCAAGAAGCTTCCAGAAGATGTATACGCTGAAAAGGCTATGCCTATCCTTGACGGCATCTGTGAAAGCTACATCAACACAAAGAAGCTTGCAGCACTTCTCCACACAAGAATTTCTTATTTCAATGAAATCAAGGATATGATTGGATTTGTAACATCCCGACTTCCCATGGATGGCGACTTGTACACAAACAAGAAGAATAAGACTAATCCCGAAAACTGCAAGGAAGTTCTTGTGGATTGTCTGCCAATTCTTGAAGCAGTTGAGAATTGGGATAACGACACACTTTTTGCTGTGCTTAAAGAATATGCCGCTTCTAAGGAGAAAAAGGCAGGTGCAGTTATGTGGGCAATTCGTGTAGCTGTTGGCAGACAGGCAATAACTCCCGGCGGTGCTACTGAGCTTATGGAAGTATTCGGCAAGGAAGAATCCATAGGACGTATCAAGCAGGCGATTGAAGAATTGAACTAAGGGAACCCTTAAGGGCATCTCTAAAAACCCCTTTTGAGAAAAAACAGCTATGCACGACATCTGCCGCACCTATATGTTTTTTCTTTAATCAAACGAGTTTTTAGAGATGCCCTACAATAAAAGCCCCACAGTTTTGGCTGCGGGGCAATTTTGTTGTATGACGGGCATATCAATGCACTGTGGTGAAAGTCCACCGAGGCGTAGTTACCGACGAACTTTAGAGCGACTTGCAAGTTTCACATCGTGAGGTGTGGGAGAG
>JAGAMB010000051.1 GCA_017624895.1 Ruminococcus sp.
ATCCGATGCTGTAACGCATCGCTCCACGCAGGTGAGGTCAGGGCGCAGATTGTACTTGCCCTTGCCATCAGCAATGCAGCGATGACAAAGAAGTACTGTTCACCGAGCGTGTCACACAGTGACAATATGCGATATAGCTTCAGAGTGTGGCTCTTGAACCTTGGACTGATCGGCGATGAATACAAGAACTGCAGGACGCACCTGTTGAAGCATCTGACGGGAGATATAGCATGGAGGCATCCCGAAGATGGTGTTGCACAGCGTGAACGGCTCAGGCAGGAACGAATCGCAGAACGTGAGCGATCACAGCAGAATGAATCGCCCTGTGACGAGCGTGTAGCCACCGTGTGCGACGATAGACAAGAAGTCGGGGAAACACCCGATGAAAACTTGGAAGCCGCTGTGAGCGATTGTGACGATTTTGAAGAAACCGAAGATGAAGGCATGGCAATGTCCATGTAGCAGTGCAAATAAATTTGCACGCAAAATTCGGTAAACCGAATTTAGAAAGGAAAATCACTATGAAATACAAACGCTTATATATTGCCTATGGCAGTAACATTAACCTGGAGCAGATGGCTTTCCGCTGTCCCAACTCCAAGATTGTGGGAACGAGAATGATTCCCGGCTATGAACTGGAATTCAGAGGCGTGGCAACAATTGTCCCGAAGGAAGGTGCAGAGGTTCCTGTTCTGCTCTGGGAGATTGATCAGAGAGATGAACTCTCCTTGGACAGATATGAGGGATTCCCTCGTATGTACCGCAAGGAACTTTTTGAGGTAGAGGTCGACGGCAAAATCCGTGAGGGTATGGCGTATCTCATGAATTGCGGTGAAATTGCTCCGCCGAGTCCGGTGTACTACAATGGAATCAAGAAAGGCTATGAGGCCAACGGCATGGACACCTCATATCTGAAAGCAGCACTTGAACGAGCGGTATACCATGTACAGCATCAGGCACAGGAGGAAGAAATGGATGAGGATCCGGATGAAGAATTTGAAGAAACCGATGACTTCCAGTTGTCGTTTCAGTAAGGGGTGATAGCTACGAAATATAAGGGCTTTGAAGTGAAGATCACACCGAGCAGACCGTTCCGAGTTAATCGGGACGGTCAATCTGTTCAGTGCGATGGCTTCATGATTGAGATTTATGACAGCAAAGAAAAGAAAAACGCTGTCGATATTATCTATGCTGCAGTCGGCTATGAGCTTCTGGAAAATGACATCCATGAAGCAGAGCAGCTGGCAAAGGATTATATCGACAGCGAAAAGCTTGAGCTGAGGGAAATGATGGAGGAATATCATGGCGATGAATGAGAAACCCAAATGTCCGCTGATTGGTTCAGACAGCAATATTTTCTGCTTGCTTGGTATGGCAAGCAGGACGCTCCGTGAAAACGGCATGAGAGAACAGGCACAGGAAATGCAGAGCAGAGTTACAGCCTCCGGAAGTTATTCCGAGGCTTTGAACATTCTTGGCGAGTATGTGGAAATCTGCTCCGCCGAGGAAATGAACGAAGAACCTGATGAGGGTATAAGCATGATGTAAACCGAAAATATGGAGGGAAAGCATATGATGATTTCAAAGACAACATTTGTGAGCATGATTACAACAATGTGCATTGCCATTGACGAGTCGAGATGGATGTGCGAAAACTGCAAGCGACTGACCGAGAATGATAAAAAAGAGCTGATGGAGGGATGCGATTATCAGAACGATCTGATTACGATGCTCACAGCAATCACCTTCGATCGATTTGGAGTAATCCGTGATTACCTCTACAAGAGAGATGAGAACGATGAATACTTCTTTGGCATCCCCAGGGGCAACAAGATTGAAGTCTATTTGCTGACTTCGGCAGAGGATCTGTACGAATACCTTGCTGAGGAAAGTGAGGGGTTCAGGTTGATTGCGATGAAAGCACGCTCATAAACTTTCGAAAGCTATTGCAAATTGATCGGGGGTATGATATAATATAGAAAAAGAATCGACTAAGCGGATGATAGCTTAAGTGCTGAAAAGCGTGGAAATACGTCGAAAACACAAGTGATCAATTTCGTCACATATTGACAATTTCCCTCCGATATTTTCATCGGAGGTTTTTTATTGCAATTATCTGTAAAGTGTGGTATAATATAGGAGGTCGGACAGACCGATAAACCAAATAAGAATTTGACGGGGGATTGACCCATGATGATTGAATATAGAAAAGCGGACATAGCAGATGCAGAATTGCTAATTAACATTTATAACTCTGCGTTTTATAGTGATTATATTAAATATGGCGAATGTCCTGCGTATGGAAAGACAAAAGAAATGATGGAAAAATCCATAATTAATTATCCCAAGTTTATTATTCTCTATGATAACAAACCAGTGGGTTGTGTTTCCTTCAAAAAAGTATCGGCGGGTATATATGAAGTTGGCTGTCTGTGTGTTGTTCCAGAGTATCAGGGCAAAGGAATTGGAACACAAGCAATTAAATTTATAACATCTCACTGCACGGATTGGGATAAATTTACATTAGTCACACCCATAGATAAAAAAGAAAATGTAAAGTTCTATACAGAAAAATGTGGATTTGATATAGTTGCTACCGAAATGGATGGAACTGTTAAAGTAGCACGATTTGTGTTAGAGAAATAAATTCCAATTTGTCGAACTGAATATTATTACATATCCGTTCTCAATGTCATCTATTCTGAGCAAGACATACAATTTCCCTCCGATGATTTCATCGGAGGTTTTTTGTTGTTAAAAAGTCAGATAAATGTTAAGGGACGCTCTGCAAGTTAAACAGCATAAGATTTGTATTGTTATGCTGTATGTCTTGCTGAGAGCGTCCCTTTTATGCGAAAGATCTTACGGGTGAATCCTTTCGTGAGGCAAATCGCCGTCCTTATGCATTGGTGGCTCAGGCTTGATATCATTTTCGTTGTTCGGTTCTCTATTGTCTGGCTGAGGTGGTTCATGAACAGGGCGGTTTTGTTTTTCGGAATGGGGTGGTGCATCTTCTTCAACAGGTGGATCAGGTACTTTTGCAGGCTCCGTGGGAGTTTCAGGTATCGGTTCATCATCGGGGATAGCAGGTTTAACAGCTTCATCAGGCTTTGATGCAGTAGGCTTTATATTTACCTTTGCCTCGGTGACAGGCTCTGATGGTGTTGGAATAGTTGGCTTTTCGTGTGGGAGCTTATTCTCATTTTTGACCTTTTCCTCTTTGATGACAGGCTCCTTTTCCTCCTTAATGGCAGGTACCTTTTCATCGTGGATATTTACTTTTATATCATGCTTCGGAAGCTCCTCCTCAAGCTTTGATTTTATATTTTCACATTCCTTTGAGCTGTTGCCGTCAATATATACGTCTACTGTATCACCGGCTGAGATATATCCCTCAGAAAGTTCGGTCTGCAATATTTCGTTGGCTGCTTCAAGCTGATTCTTACCCTTTATATCAATTTTTCTTATAATTTCTCTGCCGTATTCGGTATCACTTTTAAGACGGATAACCTTGCCTGAGCTGTTGATTTCCATACTTATTGCGGCATCGGAGGTTATAGTTACGGTTGAGTAGGTTTTGAGATTTTTCGTATAATACCCATAGCAGGGCAGCGCAACAGCGATAACACAAGCTGCTGCGGCAACAGTTTTTAATACTATATTAATTCCTCTTTTATTGTCTGTTGAATCCGCCATAATAACAGGATCTGTTACAGTCTGTCCCACCTTATAGCCGAGATTTGCCGCAAATACATATCTGCCTTCCTCGTCCATAAGCACCGCATAGCCTTGGGTACATTTCATTACAATATATTTCATCTGCTTTCACCGCCTTTCAATACCTGCATAATGTGTCCGCGCATAATCTCGTAGCCGTTGGTGCATATAAGCAGCATAGCAACAAGATAGCGCCTGTGTCGTTCAAGGGTTTTTCTTTCTGCGTCTGCCCCCTCTGCAAGAGCTGCAATGGGAACTCTTTTCGTGCGGAGAAAATCCTCCAGCAGCTGTGGATTATTACGTGCATAGTGTACAGCTCTGCTGCAAATTTCAAGGGTTCTGTGCTGTTTGGGTGAATTTTCGGCTATATCCTCAATGGAAACTCCAAATTCTTCCATTTGTGCGGAAAGTTCAGCGATTTCCTGCTTAGTGGCTTCACGCATTTCAGCCTCCTTGAAATCATCACGGCTGTCGCTGATAGTGTCGATAAGCTCTGTTTTATCTTCATCATCAGTATTATTAAGTGATATATTGCCTGTATTCCTTTTTTCCTTCCGATAATAGTCAATAAGTCGGTTTTTTATTTGTAAAGCGGCAAATTTAAGAAATGAGCCGCGGAGCTTTGAATAGCTGCGGATAGCCTCGTAAAAAGCGAACATAGCAATACTGAGTTCATCATCGCTCTGTTCAGGTGAGCGATTGATAAATTTAGCCGTTTCCGCTTTAATAAAGGGCATATAATCAGATATAAGTTCATCTGCCTCACGGTTGTCCGTTTTGGCAATATAAACTCTGGAAATTATCTCATGAGTTTTGGAGTTCATTGCGCACCTCCTGTTATACCAATTCCTGAAATATGAGCAGGATGATCGGTACTAATAATAGTATACGAATGGTATTTTTTAAAATCAGGGTATTTTTCTTTATTATATAATAAAAAAATCAGAAAGTCAACTCTGATAATGAAACAAAAAATTTTCAAAAAAATTTTCAGATTACCCCACTTTTGGAAAATCAGCTTCGTAAACTATAGACATAAGGGCAGAAAAATGCTGCAGCCGCGGAGCAGCTGACAAATCTGCCGATTATCAAAGTAATAATTATGGCAAAGCCAAAAATAAAAGGAGTGTTTATTATGAATTACAAGAAGCTTATTACAGGTGTCACGGCTATATGCGTTCTTTCAGCAGCTACAGGTGCAACTGCTTTCGCTGCAAAGAATAACGATAAGGAACCTATTAAGGACAGCATCGTTGTTGAGGATACAACAGAAACTACAGAGAACGATGAGGAGATCACAGAGGACGAGGAATCTGCTGAAACTCCCGAAATCGAAGCTCCTGCAAAACCCGTACCTCCTGTAGCTGAGGACGGCGAAGAAGCAGAGAAGCCTGAAAAGCCTGTTCCTCCTGTAGTTGAGGACGGCGAGGACGACGGCGAGGAGGCTGAAAAGCCTGAAAAGCCTGCAAAGCCCGCAAAGCCTGCTCCTCCTGTAGCTGAGGATGGCGAGGAAGCTGAGAAGCCTGCAAAGCCCGTAAAGCCTGCTCCTCCTGTAGCTGAGGATGGCGAGGAAGCTGAGAAGCCTGCAAAGCCTGTAAAGCCCGTTCCTCCTGTAGTTGAGGATGGCGAGGAAGCTGAGAAGCCTGCAAAGCCCGTAAAGCCTGCTCCTCCTGTAGCTGAGGATGGCGAGGAGGCTGAAAAGCCTGCAAAGCCCGTAAAGCCTGCAAAGCCTGCTCGTCCTGTAGCTGAGGATGGCAAGAAGCCTGTAAAGCCCGGAAATGGACCTCACCACAAGAACGAAATTCAGGAAGATACTGAAATTGCAGACGACGAAGTTGTAACAGACGAGATTACTGAATAATATCTCATAGCAATCCCCCTCTATACTATTGCTCCCCAATATCCCACAGTCCGACACCACATCGGCTGTGGGAATTTTTTATAGCACCTGATTAAAATAAATGACTATCTTGTTTTCCTTGACTTTACAGTAAAAATGATATATAATAAAAATGTGTATACTCATTTTTAAATTGGTTATAATAACAGCAATAAATTCTGACAGGAGATGTTATTATGGCTGAAGAAAAAAAGAATGAGATGACTGATAACGGTATATCAGCGTCAGACAATTGCAGACACCTTATACATTGTCTTAATATTATCGGGCAGATAGAGGGGCATTATGTCCTGGGCGAAACAAATAAAACCACGAAATACGAGCATATTATCCCTGCACTCGTTGCTATTGAGCAGGACAGAAGCGTTGAGGGGCTTATAATTATCCTTAACACTATCGGCGGAGATGTAGAGGCAGGACTTGCCATAGCGGAGCTTATTGCCGGAATGAAAACTCCTACGGTATCTCTTGTGGTCGGCGGAGGTCATTCGATTGGCGTACCTCTTGCGGTATCAGCGAAAAAATCCTTTATCGTGCCGTCTGCTTCTATGACTATTCACCCTGTTCGTATGAATGGAACTGTTCTGGGAGTACCGCAGACGCTTGCCTATTTTGATAAGATGCAGGACAGGATAATCGACTTCGTTATACGTAACAGCCGTATCAAAGAGGACGTTTTCCGCAAAATGATGATGAATACGCAGGAGCTTGTTCTCGATGTAGGTTCTGTTGCAGATGGTGAAAAAGCTGTGGAGCTTGGACTTATTGACAGTCTTGGCAGCCTGTCTGACGCAATAGAATGTCTGTATGATATGATTGAAAATACCGAAAAAAGATACTGATGTATCAGGAGATATAATGTAAAGGCGGAGAGCAAAATGGCATTTTTCGATAAAAAGTTTCTTTTAGGGGCCGACTTTAAGGACGATGATTTCACACGGGATGGAAAGCCTAAAAAGAAGGATTCATCTGACGATGCAGAGAACACTCAGGAGCTTGATATGAGTGCAGCGGCGATGGCTGACGATCAGAAAGAAAAGCTTATGAAAAAAATAGAAGCGGCTGAAAAAAAGGCTTCTGATAAAGCCGCAGCCGCACCAAAGGCAAAAACAGCTGAAATTAAAGACATCGACGAGTATGATGATCCTATCCTTAACGACGATCAGGCAAGAATAGTATCCATAGTTCTTTTTGCTGTAGGACTGCTTCTCGGAATAGCTGCCCTGTTCAAAGGCTCCGAAGGCTGGCAGTCGTTCCATAACTATATACTTGGAGCTTTCGGCATAGTTTCTCTTATTGTACCGGTGGGAATAATTTATTCCTCCTACTTAATAGGAAAAAGAGATGGAAAGGCAGCAGGGAAAATTGCGTCAATGAGTTTCTGGACGCTTATAATTTGCTCTGCTGTTCAGGTGTTTTTCGGCAGAATTGTTCCGGAGAACGGATTGGGCGATTTTATAAGCAAGGTGTTCAATGCAGGAGCTGATTACAGCGGCGGCGGAATTATTGGTTCCTTTTTGTCCTACCTGCTTCTTAACTGGCTTGGCAAGGGCGGAGCAATCATTGTAATGCTCCTTACTATATTTGTAATGCTTCTTATTACTACGGGAAAAAGCATTAACGAATTCTTTGATATCTTAGGAAAGCCGTTTTCATCTTTCAAGCAGCTCAAAGATAGCGTCAGCAGTCTTTTCAGCGGCGATTATGATGATTACTATGACGATGATGAGGATGATCTGATAGAAGATGACAACAACGGCGGTATATCAGTTTCAATGGAAGATATAAGAACATTCAGCAAACAAATCCCACCGGTGGAGAAAGCGCCGGTAAGTCCGGATGAACAGAGAGAAATTGACGATTTCAGCCGTGATTTCGACATTCCTCTCCCTGAAGAAAATATAAATATACATAATGTTCCCGAAAATCAAGATGAAAATACCGAAGCTCCTGCTGTTGAAAATCCGACAGAGGAAAATACCGAAGCTCCTGCTGTTGAAACTCCGACAGAGGAAAAGACAGAAACTGAGCTTGACAAGATAATTTCAAAGGCTGTTGAAAAGAAAGAACGTCAGGACAGAATGGCAGCGGGAGAAGTTATTGACGAGCCGAAAGCCGAACAGCAGATGTCGCTGTATATCCTGCCGGGACTCGATCTGCTCTCACTTCCGGCTGCAAAGAAGAACAGCTCCGAGGCTGTTGCGGAAATGAACGAAAAGGCGGCAAAGATCGTAAACACATTCAAGAGTTTCGGTGTTGAGGTAACGATCAGGGATATCTACAGAGGCCCGTCTATTACAAGATACGAGATACAGCCAGGAGTAGGCGTTAAGGTATCGAAAATCCGCGGACTTGAGGATGATATCGCTCTTAGTCTTGCTGCTCAGGGTGTGCGTCTTGAAGCTCCTGTTCCCGGTAAGGCAGCGGTAGGTATCGAGGTTCCGAATATCAACAAAGATGTTGTAACTCTCCGTGAAATACTTTCATCTGCCGAGTTCAGAAATGCCGACAGCAAGCTTGCTTTTGCGGTGGGCAAGGATATCACGGGTAATGCTATTGTAGGCGATATCACAAAGATGCCTCATGTTATTATAGCAGGTACAACAGGTTCGGGTAAGTCTGTTTGTACCCGTTCAATAATTATGAGTATTCTCTATAAGGCAAAGCCTGACGAGGTAAAGATTATCCTCATTGATCCTAAGGTTGTTGAATTTAAGGTGTTCGAGGGTATACCTCACCTGCTTATTCCAATTGTAACCGAGGCTAAAAAGGCAGCAGGTGCGCTTAACTGGGCGGTAAATGAGATGATGCGCAGATATAATACATTTGCTGAGATCGGCGCAAATGACATTAAATCCTACAACGAAATAGCCGATGACGATGACGAGATAGAGCGTATGCCGCAGATAGTAATCTTCATTGACGAGCTTGCTGATATGATGCTTGTTGCAGGCAAGGAGGTTGAGGACTCTATATGCCGTCTTGCACAAATGGGACGTGCGGCAGGTATGCACCTTGTAGTTGCTACACAGCGACCTACTACGGACGTTATAACAGGTCTTATCAAGGCGAATATCCCAAGCCGTATTGCACTTTCTGTTATGTCCCAGGTTGACTCAAGAACAATTATTGATATGGCAGGTGCGGATAAGCTTCTCGGCAACGGTGATATGCTGTATATGCCTATCGGTACAAGCAAGCCGATACGTATACAAGGCTGCTTTGCATCATCAAAGGATATAAGTGAAACGCTGAATTTCATTCGTTCACAGGCAACAGGAGAATACGACAGCCGTATTGTTGAAGCTGTTGAAAATTACGTTCCTCAGACCAAGGGCGATCACGGCGGCAGCTCTGAAAGCGGTTTTGAAGCAGGCTCTGATGAGGATCTGATCGTAAGGGCAGCGGAAGTGGCAGTAAACAATGGTCAGTTCTCCACAACAATGCTTCAGAGAAAGCTGAAGCTTGGCTATGCAAGAGCGTCACGTATTATGGACGAGCTGGAGGAGCGTGGAATAGTAGCTCCTGCTGAAGGTTCAAAACCCCGAAAGGTGCTTATGTCCAAAATGCAGTTTGACGAGTGGAAAATGCGCAGTTTAGAGGAATAAGCCTTTGTTTAATGCGTAATGCAATTAAATTGTAGGGGCGGATATTATCCGCCGCAATAATAACGAAAAAGGAGTGAATTTTATGTCTGATCACAAGACAGCAATGGAAACGCTTGAAGCCAAGGGTTTAAGCGATATAGCGGCGGAGCTGAAAAAATACTACCGCAACGCTATAGGCTGTTTTACAAAGGAGTACCGAGGCGATGTACCCATAGGTGCCAGCAAAATGGGAGGCTTCCCTGATTTGCCGCCGAATATGGAATATCCCGTAATGTCCGGTTATACGATGAAATGGCTTAAAGGACAGAACGCAGGCACAACGGAGAGATACGAAGAATCCGCCATGCAGATCGTGGCACAGATCAATCTTTACGAAGTTGCTGAATCAGGAGCAGACGCAGAAAAACTCCTGCCTGAAAGAGGTATGCTGTATATCTTCTGGAGCGGCGAGATTTCGCCCCTTGAAAGCGGTGACTGGACGGAGTATACCGTGGATAATCCCGAAAATAGTGATTATTTCAAGATTATCTGGTGGGACGGGGATATGTCTAAGCTGAAACGAACATTCCCTCCCTGCGGCTATTATACCAAGTATTTCGAGGAATGTCTGCCTGAAAGAGGCATTGAATTTGACAGTATGGACGAGTATGACCAGTCCGCGGTTGATGAAATCGACGACCTTGAAGAAACTCTTGAAATGGATTCCTACGACTTCTCCGAGGGCTGTGATAAGCTTTTCGGCTTCCCAAAGGGCGGAAATGCCCCCGAAGTCTATGAGGACACAGTAAATCTGTTCCAATTTGACTATCACGATGGCTGTTTATGGGCAGCATACTGGCTTATGAACAAGGAAGATCTGCTTAATCGTGATTTCTCAAAAGTATCTTTTGACTATGATCTTGATTGATCGGTAATATAGGTGATATATTTTTATGTACGATAAATTCATACCTTTAACGAAAAAAGAGATGGAAGAAAACGGCATAGAGCAGTTTGATTTCATTTACATAACAGGTGATGCCTATGTTGATCACCCCAGCTTTGGTGCGGCAATTGTTACCCGTCTTATCGAATCTATGGGATTTACCGTGGGTATCATTTCACAGCCCGACTGGCATAGTGACAGGGATTTCAGAAAATTCGGCAGCCCTAAATATGCATTTCTCGTAACATCGGGCAATATAGATTCTATGGTTGCCCACTATACAGCGGCAAAGAGAAAGCGTTCAGATGACGCATATACCGCAGGAGGAGTGGCAGGGAAACGCCCTGACAGAGCCGTTATTGTCTACTGTCAGAAGCTCCGTGAATATTTCGGGGATATCCCCATAGCTATCGGCGGACTTGAAGCCTCTCTCCGACGTTTCGCCCATTACGACTACTGGGACGACGCTGTTCGCCCGTCTGTTCTTGCAGACAGCGGCGCAGATCTGCTTATGTATGGTATGGGAGAGCATCAGATACAGGAGATATGTACTCGCCTTGCCAATGGTGAAAATATCCGCGATATCCACGATGTACGCGGTACCTGCTATATGACCGAACCTGTGAATACGCCCTTAGGTGCGGCACAATGCCCATCTTTTGAGCAGGTACGTGACAATAAGAGGGAATACGCAAAGGCTACGAAAATCCAGTATGACTGGCAGGACGAGGTATACGGCAAGACGGTCATACAGCGTCACGGCAATATGATGCTTGTGCAGAATCCACCTGCAAAGAGCCTTACAACAGAGGAGCTTGATTACATATACAGCCTGCCCTATACACGGCGGTATCACCCCTCATATGAGGCTTTGGGCGGCGTACCGGGCATTGAGGAAGTCCGCTTCTCCATAACCCACAACCGCGGCTGCTTCGGCTATTGCAATTTCTGTTCAATAGCGCTTCATCAGGGACGTAAAATCACCGTAAGAAGCGAGGAATCAGTTCTTGCGGAGGCGGAACGCATTACACAAATGCCTGATTTCAAGGGATATATCCACGATGTGGGAGGCCCTACGGCGAATTTCCGCCATACATCCTGTGAAAAGCAGATTGAAAAGGGGCTTTGTATGGGCAAGAAATGCCTTGCACCCACACCATGCCCTGCATTAAAGGCAGATCACAGCGAATATCTGGCTATGCTGCGTAAAATCAGAGCTATCAAGGGTATCAAGAGGGTGTTTATCCGTTCAGGTATACGCTACGATTATCTTATGGAGGACAAAAACGACGAGTTCATCCGCGAGCTGATAAAGCATCACGTAAGCGGACAGCTTAAAGTTGCCCCTGAGCATTGTTCGTCGGTGGTACTTGATAAAATGGGCAAGCCTCATATTGAAGCATACAAGGCGTTTCAGAAGCGTTTTTACGAGATTACAAAGGGCATAGGCAAGGAACAGTATCTCGTGCCTTATCTTATGTCCTCCCATCCCGGAAGTACGCTGAATGAGGCGATTGACCTTGCGCTGTTCCTCCGTGACAATAAAATACGTCCCGAACAGGTGCAGGATTTCTACCCGACGCCGGGAACGATTTCTACCTGTATGTTCTATACGGAGCTTGATCCGTACACTATGGAAAAGGTGTATGTGCCGAAAACTGCAAAGGAAAAGGCAATGCAGAGAGCGTTATTGCAGTATTTCCGTCCGCAGAACAAGGAAATCGTTCTTGAAGCCCTGAAAAAAGCCGGCAGATATGACCTCATAGGCAGCTCACCTAATTGTCTTGTTGAGGATAATCAGGCAAGAAATCACGGAAAAGGCGGTGAAAAGTCGTGGCAAGGCGGAAAAAATCAGAGAAAACCAGGTTCAGGACGTCAACCGCAGGCAGGAAGCCGCAGAAATACCGTAAAAGGAAAAGGACGGTCAGCGGCTCAAAAGGGAAGAAAACCAAAAATCTGAGCGGATATACAACAGTTACTATCAGTCTGTGTCTGCTCATTGGCATTATTATATGGAACAGCGTCAGAGGAAACGTTCACAAGCCTGCTGACGATGATTTAAGGGTTCATTTCATAGATGTAGGGCAGGGCGACTGCATTTACATAAGCTGCGGAGGAGAGAATATGCTCATAGACTGCGGCGAAAAATCGGCTTATGATAATGTTATACGTTATCTCAACAGGGAAGAAACAGTATCTCTTGATTATGTCATTGCAACTCATCCTCATTCTGACCATATGGGCGGAATGGCGGAAGTCATTGATTATTATGACAATGTGGGGGAGGTTATAATACCTCCGCTGACAAAAGATGCCATACCCCTTACGACGTTTTTCTCGGATTTTCTTGATATTGTGGAGGAAAAGGAAATTCCTCTCACACAGGCAAGGGTTGGTATGAAAGGGACTCTCGGTGACGCTGAATGGCGGATAATCTCGCCTTTTGAGTGTGACGAGGAAAATCTCAACAACTGTTCTGTAGGCATTATCCTGAAGCATGGCGAAAACAGCTTCTGCTTTACGGGCGACGCAGAGGACGAGGCTGAGAAAACAATGGTATATTCAGGTGTAACGGAAGATGTGGATGTGTTCAAAATGGCTCACCACGGCAGCGATACATCAAATACCGAGCTTTTCCTTATGGCAACAAGACCTGAAATTGCCGTTGTTTCCTGCGGTGCAGGCAACAGCTACGGACACCCAAACGATGGAGCTATGGCGAGAATAAAGACATATGCCGAAGAAATATACAGAACAGACCTTGACGGGAATATCATAATGAAATCGGACGGCAAAGAGATTTCTGTAACAACAAAGGGGGACAGCTTATGGTAATTGACCGCATAGAGGGCGATTATGCCGTAGTTGAAAACGGTGATACAATGATAGATATACCTCTTTCGGAGCTTCCTGAAAATGTTCGTGAGGGGGATATGCTTGTGATTTCTCACGGTAAATACATTGTTAATAACAAAGCCGCTGATGAACTGAAAGATGAGTTGTCGGCAAGGCTTGATAATCTATTCAAAAGGAAAAATTATGACTGATACTATTATAATAGGCGGCGGAGCAGCAGGCTGTGTTGCTGCCATATACGCGGCAAGATGGGGGAAAAGCGTTATGCTCTTTGAAAAAAATGAGCGTATCGGCAGAAAGCTCCGCATAACGGGAAAGGGACGGTGCAACGTCACAAACAATTCCCCGACTCGTGAGCATATGGAGAATATCCCTGTAAACAGCCGATTTATGTACAGCTCCTTTGCAATGTACGGAGCAGAGGAAACTATGGCGTTTTTTGAGGAGCTGGGAGTTCCTCTTAAAACCGAAAGGGGAAACAGAGTTTTCCCCGTCAGCGATAATGCCGAGGATATTGTAAATGCCCTCGACCGTGAGCTGAAAAATCTCGGAGTGAAAATTGTGAGAAAAGCGGTGAACTCGCTGATTATTGCAGACGGAGAATGTAAGGGTGTTATAGCAGGCGGGCAGGAATACCGCAGCAACAGCGTTCTTGTAGCCTGCGGAGGAAAATCCTATCCTGCAACAGGTTCAACAGGGGACGGATATACCTTTGCGGAGCAGGCAGGACATACGGTAACAGAACTTAAACCGAGCCTTGTGCCGCTTGTTTCTCCTGATAAATTCTGCGCGGAGCTTATGGGGCTTTCCCTGCGCAATGTCACATTGAAGCTTGTGGAGGGCGAAAAGACGGTATACAGCGAAATGGGCGAAATGCTGTTTACTCATTTCGGATTAAGCGGCCCTCTTGTGCTTTCTGCAAGCAGTCATATAAGGGATATGAAGCCCAACAAATTCAAGGCGGTTATTGACCTTAAACCTGCCCTTTCTCCGGAACAGCTTGATGCGCGTATTCAGCGTGATTTTGCTGAAAATCTCAACCGTGACTTCCAGAACGGCATACGGAAGCTGCTGCCAGCGAAGCTTATACCTGTTATGGTTAAGCTGTCGGGTATTGCTCCCGAAAGAAAGATAAATGGTATTACAAAGGAGGAAAGGCGGAAATTCGGGGAGCTTATAAAGGCATTTCCCGTGAGAATTTCGGGATTTCGTCCAATTGACGAGGCGATCATCACCAGCGGCGGAGTAAGCGTTAAAGAGATTGATCCGAAAACAATGGAATCAAAGCTTGTCAGCGGACTTTTCTTTGCGGGAGAGGTAATTGATGTTGACGCGTATACAGGCGGATTTAATTTACAGATCGCATTTTCTACGGCATATGCGGCTTCTATAAGCTTGTAGCTATTAGCCGTTAGCCATTAGCTGTTAGTTGGTGGATGACATAATATAGCCGATTGGTAGGGATAGGTTGTGCCGTGTCCGCAATTTCGGAACGAAATTCAATTTTATAATTAATGATTTAAAGTTATAGAGATCCCCTAATGATTTAAAGTTATAATATACCGTTTCCAAAAGCTAAAAGCTAACGGCTTGAAAAAAAGGAGTGACAGATATGGGATGTATTGGTAATATTTTATGGTTGATTTCAGGCGGTTTAGTAAGCGGATTGAGCTGGTTTTTTGTAGGACTTCTGTGGTGTATAACTATTGTCGGGATTCCTGTAGGAGTGCAGTGCTTCAAGCTTGGCGGACTTTCTTTTATGCCTTTTTGCAGAAATGTTGAATACGGCGGCGGTGCAGTTTCGCTAATAATGAATATAATATGGCTTTTATTCGGCGGATTGGAGCTTGCGCTGGAATTCTGCATTTTCGGCATACTGTTGAGTATTACCATAATCGGCATACCTTTTGGCATACAGTTTTTTAAGCTTGCAAGACTTGCCCTTTTCCCTTTTGGCGCACAGGTGGATTGACGCCTATAAATTATTTTTAAGGAGCAGTTAAAATGAAAACAGTAAATATAGCTATCGACGGCCCTGCAGGTGCAGGAAAAAGTACCATTGCGAAAATGGTTTCCGCTGAAATGGGGTATATCTACGTTGATACGGGTGCAATGTACCGTGCTGTTGCCCTTTATCTGACGGAAAATAATATTCCTGATGAGGATATTGAAAAATATATCGGCGATGTTGATGTTTCGCTGAAATTCATTGACGGGGTACAGCGTGTATATCTGGGTGACAGGGACGTTTCCGAGCTTATCCGCACACCTGAAATATCAATGGCGGCTTCAAGGACTTCTGCTATTCCGGCGGTTAGAGCAAGACTTTTCGACTTGCAGCAGAAGCTTGCCCGTGAAAATAATATAATTATGGACGGCAGGGATATCGGAACAGTCGTTCTTCCCAATGCTGATGTGAAAATATTCCTGACAGCCTCCGCGGAGGAACGTGCAAACCGCCGCTATAAGGAGCTTTCGGAAAAGCCGGATTGTCCGCCGTATGAGGAGATACTCAAGGACATAATACAGCGTGACTACAACGATATGAACCGTGAAACAGCTCCCCTTAAACAGGCGGAGGACGCTGTTCTCGTTGACACAACAGAGCTTACCTTAGAGCAGTCGGCAGCGCGGATAACTGAAATAATCAAGGAGAGGATATAATGTATCAGATTGCTAAATTTCTTGTGTGGCTTGCCTTTAAAATTGCATTCAGCGTAAAGTTTGAGGGCAGAGAGAATATCCCGAAGGATACGACCGTTATTTTTACGTCAAATCACCGTACAAATGCTGATCCGCCGCTTATCGGCTGTGCGATCAAGGGCAGACACTCATTTATGGCTAAGGAGGAGCTGTTCGAAAACAAGCTTTTTGCGTGGCTTATCAGAGGTCTTGGAGCATTTCCGGTTTCAAGAGGAAAGGGCGATACAGCGGTGCTTGATACGGCTGTTGAAAGACTTGAAAACGGTACAAATCTTATGATATTCCCTGAGGGAACACGTTCCAAGGACGGCAAGGTTCACCGCGGCCATTCGGGTGCGGCTGTTATTGCGGCGCGTTCTGGAAAGCCTGTAGTTCCCGTGGGTATAGTTTTCGGGGAAAAGCTGAAGTTCCGCACAAAAATTACTGTAAAGTACGGCGCACCAATTACTCCGTCGGATTATGTTGAAATCTCCGACACGCCAAATCCAAGACAGCTTGTGAAGCTGAAAAACCGCTACATGGCGGATATAAAGCTGCTTGTGGAGGGTGAGCCTGAGGCGGAAAAACTTCCCGATGAGGCAGAAAAGGAGAAGGCAGATGAATAAGGTTACTGTTGCAAAATCGGCAGGATTTTGTTTTGGTGTTGACAGAGCCGTAAAAATGGTGTATAATGAATTATCAGGCAATACAAAGGTGGCTACCCTCGGCCCGATCATTCATAATCAGGATGTTGTGAATGATATGAATAAAAAGGGCGCAAGAGTAGTGGAAACTGTAGACGAATTGCTTCCTGAAGAAACTGTCGTTATCCGTTCTCACGGAGTTGGCAGAGCCGTTTATGATAGAATTGCTGAAAAAGGCTGTCGTATGCTTGACGCTACCTGCCCCTTTGTTGCGAAAATTCATAAAATCGTGGCAGAGAAATCAAAAGAGGGTTATATGATCCTTATAGCAGGCGATGTGAATCATCCTGAAATACAAGGAATTATTGGTCATTGTGAACAAAATTTTTGCGTTTTTAAGGATAATGTTGAGCTAAAACACGTTTTTGAAAAAAATGAGAATTTTTTGCGAAAAAAGCTTGCTTTTGTCGCGCAAACGACGTATAATATAATAGAATGGGAAGAATGTTTAAAGGTGATCCCAAAAGGCAATCCCGATATTGTCATATTCGATACAATATGCAGCGCTACCGATACAAGACAGTCAGACGCCGCCGAGTTGGCTAAGAAATCTGATGTTATGCTTGTTGTGGGCGGCAGACACAGTTCAAACACCGTGAAGCTTTTTGAGGTGTGCAGCCGTTATTGTAAAACGTATCACATAGAAAATTCGGACGAGCTTTCATCTTTGATGCTGCCCTGTGCCGGCAAAATCGGCATAACAGCCGGGGCATCCACGCCGGCATATATAATCGAGGAGGTACAAACAACCATGACAGAGAATGTAAATCTCAATGCAATTGATGAGGAGATCGATTTTGCAGAAGCTCTCGATCAGTCTTTCAAAAAAATACATACAGGAGAGAAGGTAGAAGGTCTCGTTGTAAGTGTTGACAATGCTGAGATCACAGTAGACCTGGGTACAAAGCACACAGGTTATGTAAAGCTTGAGGATCTTACAGACGATTCTACAAAGAAGCCTGAGGATATCGTTTCCGTTGGCGATAAGATCGACCTTATCGTTATTAAGGTAAACGACAGCGAGGGTACAGTTGCTCTTTCCAAGAGAAAGGTAGACGAGCAGGCTGGCTACGATACTGTTGTTAAGGCTAAGGAAGAAGGTACTGTTCTTGAAGGTACTGTAAGCCGTATTGTTAACAAGGGTGTTACACTCAACTATATGGGCGTAAGAATCTTTATCCCTGCTTCACAGACAGGTCTTCCCAGAGGCGCAGAGCTTGATCAGCTCAACAAGCAGAAGGTTCAGTTCAAGATTATCGAGGTAGACGAAGGCGGCAAGAAGAGAGCTGTTGGTTCTATCAAGGCTGTTGATTCAGCTAAGAAGGAAGAGGCTAAGGCTGCATTCTGGGCTGACGCTGAAATCGGCAAGACATATGTTGGTAAGGTTAAGTCCCTTACAAGCTTCGGCGCATTCGTTGACCTTGGCGGTATCGACGGTATGGTACATATTTCTGAGCTTTCATGGAAGCGCATCAAGCACCCCAGCGAGGTTGTAGCTGTTGGTGATACTCTTGAAGTATACATCAAGGATCTCAACGCTGAGGAGAACAGAATTTCTCTCGGCTTCAAGAAGGCTGAGGATAATCCTTGGGAAATCTTCAAGTCCCAGTATGCTATCGACGATGTTGTTAAGGCTACTATCGTTTCTACAACAAGCTTCGGTGCATTCGCACAGATCATCGACGGTGTAGACGGTCTTATCCACATTTCACAGCTTGCTGACAAGAAGGTTGAGAATGTTAAGGATATCGTTTCTGTTGGCGATGTAGTTGATGTTAAGATCATCGACATTGATGACGAGTCCAAGAGAATCAGCATTTCTATGCGCGCTCTCCTTGAGGACGCAGCTGACGCTGAGGACGAGGATTACGAGGACGAGGAATAATCCTGTAAATTGAGATTTAAAAGGCTGTACCGCAAGGTATAGCCTTTTTTGCAAAAGGAGAAATGATGTATGGACGAATACTGCGGATATGAAGTGGAGGATGTACACAGCGGGACTGAAATGGACGAGGTGATGTGTGAAACCTGCGGAACAATTCAGCCGGCGACTAATAAATTTTGTACTCACTGCGGTGAAGATTTGAAAAAAGAGATAATAAAGGGCGGTTCGTCAGAAGATAAAAAGAAATTACGGAGTATCGTCTTGTGTGTCGTACTGATTGTTGCCGTGGTTGTGGCTATGGTGCTTTCTAACGTTTTCCACGACCTGATAAGCGACGAAAAAACGGTGGAAAGAGAAGAAATTTCCATAGAACTGCCTGAAATCAGTATGCCTGAAATTTCACTTCCCGATATATCGGATTTTACTGTATCTGAGATGGATGTGAACGGCGTATCTTCAAATTCCGTTGATTATTACCCTATGGGCGAATATGTTGTTGGTGTGGATATTCCTGCCGGAGAATATCTCCTTTGTTCCGATGATTTAGGCGATAATACGCCTGAGTGGTTCGGTGAGGCTTATGCTTCGCTTTCAGATGATACGGAAGAAATTTTCGGTTCGTGGTTTCAGTATTCCAGATATGCGAAGCTGGAGGACGGACAATATTTGGATCTATCGTGGTGCAATGCCTATGATGTGTCGTCGCATACAATAGAGAATGATCCCTTTGAGCATCCCGGAATGTTCAAGGTGGGAGTTGATGTTGAAGCAGGCACATATGAAGTTAAAGCAATAGACGAAAATTCGATGCATTTTTATTATGTTCATGACAGCCTTGAAGATTTTGACGATGCCGCAATGTTTGATTATTTCCGTGAGAATTACGGTAAAAAAACAGAAGTTACTCTTAAAGAAGGGCAGTATCTGGAATTGTTTTGCTGTGTAATTGAAGAAATTGAATAGCACGACAACCGTCGATTTGCAGTTTGTGTGGATTGGCGGTAATTTTATGCAATTTGTTGAATTTGAGATGTTGAAATTGACGTAAATGTTATTATATAGCTTAACTCTTGACAAATCGGGGAAAATAGTGTATATTTAAAGTGTAAAGGTGTACCAAAAATACAGCTGTGTACACCAAAATTATCGAGAGGGGTAGTTAATAATGAATTTCAAGAAAATCACAGCGGCTCTTTCTGCTATGGCGGTTTCTGCAGGTATGGTTTCTGCGCTTCCGATGGCTCAGTCTTCGGCAGCAGTAGAGGTAAACTATGCCGAAGCACTCCAGAAATCCTTGTTCTTTTATGAGGTACAGCAGTCGGGTATTCTTCCTGAATGGAACTCAGTTTCGTGGAGAGCAGACTCAATGGTTAATGAGGAGGGCGTTGAAACTGACATCATTCCCGGCGGTTGGTTTGACGCTGGTGACCATTTCAAGTTCACTCTGACAAATGCATATTCCGCATCTGTTCTTGCATGGGGCTATATCCAGTACAAGGACGCAGTTGACGCTGCAGGTCTGGGCGAGACCTACCGCAACAATGTTCAATGGGGACTTGACTACGTTATGCAGGCAGACAGAGGCGATAAGATAATCGGTACAATCGGTGACTTCACAGGCGGCTCAACAGACCATAACATCTGGTGCAGCGCTGAGGTATATCTCAGAAAGCACCACCTCAACAACGATGATTGGGAGCGTCCTTACGACGAGATCGCAGACTCCACAACAATTGCTCTTTGTGCTGCTGCTCTTGCACAGGGCTACATCATATTCAAGGACGACCAGCCCGACAAGGCTGCTGCTTATCTTGAACAGGCTAAGAAATATTTTGAAACAGCTGATTCAATCAGAGATAACGAAAACGGCGCTATGGGCAGTATGTACAACCCCAGCTCATGGGTAGATGATTGTATGTATGCCGCAAACTGGCTGTATATGGCTACAGGCGACAAGAGCTATCTTGATAAGATCGAGTCTGACTATATCCCTGTATTCCCTACAGAAAGCCAGTCCACAGACTGGAAGTACACATGGGGCTTCTGCTGGGATGATACAACACAGGCTGCTGCTCTCCTCTATGCTATAAATACAGGCAAAAAAGAGTGGATTGACCATATTGCTCACCATCTCGATTACTGGGATGAGGGATACGGCGGAAAGCGCGTAACATACACTCCCGATGGCCTTGCATGGCTTATGAACTGGGGTGCAAACCGTCACTCTGCAAATACTGTATGGATCGCAAAGCTTGCAGCTGATACGATTTTCAAGGACGATGCTGCACTTGCTTCAAAGTACAATGACTGGGCACAGGGACAGCTTGACTATATGTTTGGTGACAATGACCTCGGTCTTTGCTACGTTCTCGGAATGGGCGACAAGAATCCTACAGCTATCCACCACAGAACAACATCAGGCGTTCACGATGACCATTGGAATGACCTTGGTCAGGAGGGAAGCAACGAGGGCTGGCAGACAGAGTATGCACATACTCTCTATGGTGCTCTTGTCGGAGGTCCTAACCAGTCAGGTGAGTACACAAACAGCGTTGCTCAGTATGAGTATTCAGAGGTTGCTATCGACTATAACGCAGGCTTTACAGCTGCAATGTGTGCTATGATCGCTGATAAGGGCGGCAAGAAGCTTGCTGATTTCCCACCTGTTGAAACTCCCAAGTGGGACGAGTGGAAGGTTGGCGCTGTTCTTAACGGTAAGGGCGACAGCTACACAGAAATCAAGGCATGGGCTATGAACCATACAGCTTGGCCTGCAAGAGTTCAGAAGGATATCTCATACCGTTATTACTTCGATGTTTCCGAGCTTCTTGAAGCAGGTTACTCTGTAGATATCTTAAAGGTTGAGGGCAAGGCTCAGCAGTATACAGAGGGCGAGCAGGGCTACGGCACAGTTTCAGGTCCTTACAAGTATGAGGGAGATCCTACAGGAAACACATACTATGCAGAAGTTAAGTTCGAGGACGGCAGAGCTATTCAGCCTACAGGACAGAGCGAGCATCGTGACGAGGTACAGTTCAGAGTATCAATTCCCGACGCTATTGACGGCAAACCTACAAAGGGTGCGTGGGATCCCACAAATGACTGGTCATTCGAGGGTGTAACAGCTACAGACAGCCTCAAGGATCCTGCTTCTTACAATAAACACATTCCTATGTATGTAAACGGCGCACTTGTATGGGGTGAGGAACCCGACGGTACAAAGGCAGTTCCCGGTGCTGATATTGGCGGAACAGGCGGAAATACAACTCCTACAGAGCCTCCTGTTGAAAAGCCTACAAATCCCCCTGCAACTCCTACAGATCCGCCCACACAGCCTCCTACGAGCGATGTCGGCGGAGACGATAAGGCTTATTATGGCGATGCAAACTGTGACGGCATAATAACAATGGCTGATGCAGCGGCTATTTTCCAGGCTCTCGGCAATGCTGACAAGTATTCGCTTTCTCCTCAGGGTGCAGTTAACGCTGACGTAAACGGAGAGAAAGGTCTTACACCTGATGATGCTATCGTAATTATGCAGGTAACAGCAAAACTTCTTGAAGAAGATGCACTTCCACTCAAAAAGTAACTTATTCATAATTATGACACAAAGAGGGCTTCTGCCCTCTTTGTTTTTTTATGTCAATTGTCAAATTACACAAAAAAATATAGCTCGTATTATAGAAATGAACGAAATTTCGAAAAGCTATTTACTTTTTTGTTGTTATATACTATAATTAGGATAACGGGTAGGGACAGGTGCAAGTTATATCCATACGGATTAACTGTCCTCGTTAATTCATACTTATAATCGCAATGTATGCACTGGCATTGCGTTATAGAAACATATCTTAAATTTTTTTGGGAGGGTATAAAAATGCACAACAAAATTTCTAAGGCAATCGCCGGAAGTCTTATGTCTGCAGCTATGCTCGCTACTGCTGTTACAAGCGTAATCGCTCCTATGAGCGCTTCTGCTGGTCAGCAGCTCGGTCAGACAGACTTCACAGATGGTACAGGTCTGCCATGGCATACCTGTGAGACAAACCCAGCTAAGCAGAAGTTCGAGATCAAGGACGGCGCTTATCACGTTGAGATCGTTAACGAGAACGGTTCTGACGGTAGATGGGACCTTCAGCTTCGTCACAGAGGTCTGAAGATCGAGGCTGGTCATACTTATGAGATCAGCGGTGAAGTAACTTGCGATAAGGCTGGTTACATCTATGCTAAGGTTGGTAACTATGCTGGTAACGTTGAGCTCTGGCACAACATTTCCGGTCAGGAGTGGCAGCCTGCTAAGCTCGAAGCTGGCAAGACACTTTCTTTCAGCGATACATTTACAGCTAAGGAAACACTCGAAATTGCTGAGTGGGCTTTCCATTATGCTAATAATAACGGCAGATATGGCAACAACGATACAGGTTGTCCTGCTGGTGCAAAGCTTGTTTTCGATAACCTTTCTCTTATCGATACAACAAGTGACGAGAACGACTTCGATATGACAAACGAATTCGGTGTTATCAGACCACAGTCTAACGTTCGTCTTAATCAGGTTGGTTACTATTCAAACCTCAACAAGAAGGCTTCTTATGTAACAGACGCTTCTTCACCTCTTGATTGGGAGCTCCGTGATTCTTCAGGCAAGGCTGTTCTTACAGGTAAGACAACAGTATTCGGTCCTGACCCTGATTCCGGTACAAGCAAGACTGAGGAGATCAATGTTGGTACAGAAACTCGTACAAGATACAAGGATTCCGGTGCTAACGTTCACATTATCGACTTCTCTGAGTATAAGCCCGGCGACGAGCTTGCTGACGAGGAGTACACAATCTTCGTTAAGGATTCAACAGGTGTATCCGGTACACAGTCCGGTATCCTTAAGGGTGCTTTCGATACAACAGTTAGCGGTGACAAGGTAGTTTGGGAGAACTGGAAGACAGGCGCTGAGTACACAATGAATGAGTCTCACCCATTCAAGATCAACAACTACATCTACAGCGGACTTGTTACAAACGCTCTTAACTACTACTATCAGAACCGTTCAGGTGTTCCGATCGAGGCAGCTTACATCACATCCGGTGATAAGACAACTCTTGCTCACAGCCAGTATGGTCACGGTAAGGACGTAGGTTACGTTCAGCCTGAGTGGGTTAAGTCCTACACAACTAAGGATGAGGTTGATACTAAGTATTCTGTAGACGCTACAGGCGGTTGGTACGATGCTGGTGACCACGGTAAATACGTTGTTAACGGCGGTGTATCTGTATGGACACTCCAGAATATGTACGAGTGGTCACTCCACAACGGTACAGAAGCTAAGTGGACAGATGATAAGACAATGATCATTCCTGAGAACGGCGATAAGAATCCTGATATCCTTGATGAAGCAAGAGTAGAGCTTGACTGGATGTTCAAGATGATGGTTGATTCTAAGGATCCTTACTACGGAAAGAACGCTGGTCTTGTTTACCACAAGATGCACGACTATAAGTGGACTGGTCTTGGTATCCACGCTTGGGAGTACGAAGGCTTTGAGGACATCCTCGAAGGCGGACGTATCGTTAAGCCTCCTACGTATGCTGCTACACTCAACATGGTAGCTTGTGCTGCTCAGGCTGCACGTCTCTGGGAAGACATTGATGATGCATATGCTGCTGAGTGTCTCAAGAACGCTGAAATCGGTTACGAAGCTGTTATCAACTCCGGCGACGAGTGGAAGGTTGCTGAGGGCGACGGATACAAGAATCCTCTCTTTGCTCCTCTTGACCAGGCTATCGGCGGCGGTGCTTACGGTGACTCTTACGTATACGATGATATGTACTGGGCTGCTTGTGAGCTTTATGCTACAACAGGTGATGCTAAGTATAAGGATATGCTCGAGTCCTATACTAACCCCAACGACTCCACAAAGATGGATAAGGCATACAGCCTTACAGCTAACCTCGGCGGTGGTGAGAACAAGGGATCTCTCAGCTCATTCAACTGGGGCTGTACATCAGGTCTTGGTACTCTGTCTCTCTACCTCAACAGCGACAAGCTTGATGCTGATGCTGCTAAGAAGGTAGCTGATTCAATCATTGCTGCTGGTGATGTTTATACAGACGAGCAGGCTAACCAGGGTATGGGTATTCCTTACCACGGTTCAACATTTACTGATCCTATCAATATCGGTGATGAAATCGTTACAGGTTACGAGTGGGGTTCAAACTCCTTCGTTATCAACAACGCTATCGTTATGGCTTACGCTTACGATGCATCAGGCGATATGAAGTATATGAACGGTGCTGCTGAAGCTCTCGACTATATCTTCGGACGTAACGGAAACGACTTCTCTTACGTATCCGGCTATGGCGACAGAGCTCTTGAGTGGCCTCACCACAGATTCTGGGCTAACGGTATCGACCCAGCATTCCCGAAGGTACCTGCTGGTGTAATGTCCGGTGGTCCTGGCGCTGGTATGCAGGATCCATACGTTGGTGGTCTTGGATATAAGAGAGGTACACTTGCTTCTCAGAAGATCTTCGTAGACAACGCTGAGTCTTGGTCAACAAACGAAATCACAATCAACTGGAATGCTCCTCTCTCATGGATGGCTGCATTCATGGATGATGAAGCTAAGGATGCTACAAATTCTGATCCTAAGCCTACAGATCCTAAGCCTACAGATCCTAAGCCATCTGAGCCTGTTGGTGATGCAGATTGGGGCGATGCTAACTGTGACGGTGAAGTTACAATGGCTGACGCTGCTGCTGTATTCCAGATGCTTGGTAACTCTGATAAGTATGCACTTTCTGCTCAGGGTGCTAAGAATGCTGACGTTATTGATAACGGTAAGGGTATCACAGCTGCTGACGCTATTGCAATTCAGGCTGTTAGCGCTAAGATTTTCTCTGCTGCTGATTTCCCAATGACAACAGCTGAGTACGAGGCTGCTGTTAAGTAATCTTAATACTGTTTAATTAAAGGGACGCTACGGCGTCCCTTTTGTTATGTTTGCATAAAATTACGTGGGGATTTTTGTTAAAAAGCGTGATGTTCTCAAAATGTATTGACAAATCAATGGTAATATGTTACTATAATATTGATATATTATGAATTTATGATTGATATATCACTGTAATTCTGACAATTGTCCTGCACTGCTTTTGTCAGTATATTTTTATTTAAGAGGGGTTTTATGATGAGAGGAAAAATCGTAAAAACATTTACTGCAAGCTTGGTTTCAGCTGCAATGCTTGCTTCATCAGCTGTATCTGTTATGTCGCCTATCAGCGTTTCTGCAGTTCAGCTTCTTGGACAGTCTGATTTTGAGAACGGGGAGCTTTCTCCATGGCAGTCAATTGAATGTGGCACCGCTAAACAGAATGTTTCTGTAAAGGACGGAAAGCTTGTTGTTGAGGTTGTCAATAATACAGGCGGCGACGGAAGATGGGATCTGCAAATCCGCCACAGAGGGCTTAGGATCAATGCAGGACATACATATGAGCTGACCTGCGAAATAACCGCAGATAAAGACGGCTACATTTATTCAGCAATCACAAATTATAAGGGATATGATGATGTGTGGCATGATCTTTCAGGGGAGGAATGGGAGCCTCTGAAAGTTAAAGCAGGTGAAACATACAAAATAAATACTCAGTTTAAAGCGAAAATCAATCTTGAGGAAGCTGAGTGGACTTTCCAGTATGCTGATAATCTTGGCAATGGTATGCCGGAGGATACAGGTATGCCTAATGGTTCAACTATTACTTTTGATAATCTTTCCCTCGAATGTGTTGAAAACGATGGAAATTGTGATATCTGTAAAACATATACGCCCGAAGAAGATGTTACCGAACCCGGCGGCGATGTTCCTAATGTACCTGAAGCACCAAACGAAACAGTTCATGAGCAGCTTTTAATGTCAGATTTCGAGGACGGCAAGCTTGGTAAATGGACTGGTATGGCTATGGTTGACGATATGGAAGCTCAGAAAATCAGCGTTGAGGACGGAAAGCTCAAAGTTGAAGTTTTAGAGAATACTATAGGCGAAGGCAGATGGGGCTTACAGCTCAGACATGGCGGACTTAATATTAAGTCA
>JAGAMB010000052.1 GCA_017624895.1 Ruminococcus sp.
CCGAATAACCTGTCAGCTCCCGTATTTTCATAATATCACCCTTTCTACAGGGGTATTATAAGCATTTTTCAGGAAATTATACGTTTTCTGTCTGTAAATATCATTACAGATGTAGGGACACGGCGTGCCGTGTCCGCACGTCAAAATTTATTGTTTATGACGGACACGGCACGCCGTGTCCCTACAAATTGGCTATCTTACGTCATTCGATGTAGGGGCGAATATTATCCGCCCCAAACCTAACGGCTAAAGGCTAATGGCTATAGGCTAATAGCTAAAAGCTATTTATTATAAGGACAATATCCCAATATCTCAAACGCCTGTGAATTAAGCCACATCTGCGCTGTTACCATAAGGTCAAAGCCCTCGCCTGACGGTGCATTGAGATATTTCGGATCGTATTTCGGCAGTCCGAAGCCTGTCAGCAGATTTGATATTATTCCGCCGTGGGTAATCAGCGCACAATGAGTAAGTCCGCTGTTCATCATATCAACTATAATATTGTGAAGTGCGGAGAAAGTACGCGCTGTCATTTCCTCAAGGCTTTCTCCCTTAGGCGGACGGGCATCTCTGCCTCCCCCAAGCCAAGCTTTGTAGTCCTCGCGGTTTATAAGCTCATCTACGGATTTTCCCTCAAATTCACCGAAATTGATTTCACGCATACCATCGGCAAGCACTATTTCTGTATCGGGGAAAAGTATTTCTGCCGTTTCCGTACATCTTTTCAAAGGGGAGGAATATACCCTGTGTACTCTGGGATAATCAAATTCATCCATTTTAGCCGCAAGCTCTGCACAGCCCTTGTCGGAAAGAGCCATATCAGTCGAGCCGATATATATACCCTTTTCGTTGGCGTCAGTCATACCGTGGCGGATAATGCTTATTCTGTAGCCTTTCATCTCTCTACTTCCTTTCGGATATCAGGGGTTCTTTTTAGGGAACCTGTTTATGTATTTAAGCAGGATTTCGATAAAATACACAAAAAATTGAATGTATTTTCATATAATTTTCCTATTTACTTGTTATACGCTTTGTATTATAATAATAAGTAGCAATTATTATACATATTGTATCTTATTATACCTATTATACAGGAGGACTTTCCAATGAATTCTGATTTCGCACGTATTATCACATTACAGAGAAAAGAACGTCACATCAGCCAGAAACAGGCTGCCGCAGACCTTGGCATATCTCAGGCGCTGCTTTCCCACTACGAAAAAGGCATACGTGAATGCGGCCTTAATTTCCTTGTAAGAATTGCCGATTATTACAACGTTTCCTGCGACTATCTTCTCGGCAGAACTCCTGAACCGGAGGGAAAGATCATCACAATTGAAGATATTCCCGATGATGACGGAAACAACACACTGAAAATGCCTTCACCTGAGATTATCAACTTCAACAGAAGAATTATCAATAACTCTATCAGTCTGCTGTTCAGTCTGGCACAGAAAGCCGGAAGTATTACGCTTATCAAAGAGGTTTCGTCCTACCTTATGCTGTCGGTATACAAGCTTTTCCGCATTGTTTACAACGCAAACCCCAACAATGACCAGAAGCTGTTCCGTATCCCAAAAGTTATCGCAAACGACAGCTCCAATGCAATCATCTCTATGAGCGAGGCTGATATCAAATCCGCTTCGAGCGGTATTGCCCTTGACGGCAACGACTGCGTTAACAATTTTGATACGCTGTATATAACAACCTCCACATTGCAGAAGGATTATGCCCAGTATTCTTCATCGCTGCTCAACCTCATAAAGAGAAGCGAGGAAAGCATTGCAAGAACCCGCGCGAGATATCACGCAACAGAAAACGATCAGGGGTATTAATACTCAGTCAGCACCGCACATAATCTGTGCGGTGTTTTTTATTCCGCAGATTTTCCCTTATCAAGAGCCGCAGCCTTTATTCCGATTTCCAGAGCTGCAAGAAGTGCCTTTCTGCTTATCTCGCCTGCTGAAAATGTTCTTTTCACATCGTCTACTTCATATACAAGCTGGAGTCCGCTTATTTTCGGATTTACTGACGCTGTTCTGAAAAGCTCGATAACAGATGTTTCCACACAGTTTTCGCCAAGTTTTTCGGCTGTTTCTTTGTCGGGGAAAATGAGGACATATTCCTTATCATCTGACTCAACCAGAGAAACCTCGGCTTTTTTTCCGTTGGCGGATACCTCGGCTGCCGCTGCTATAGCCATTTCTCCGTCCCTTACCATCATACCGAGCTTAGGAATAATTGATACCTCTACCGTTTTTTTATCCCACATTTCGGGTGACTGTGCAGCCTTTGCGAATACAGCCGCAAGCAGCTGCCAGTTTGTCTTTTTTTCTGCCATAATTACACTTCCTTTTCACCGTTAACGGTTAATATTCCACTTTATATTATATCATATACACAGTTGATTGTCAAATAAAACGGGTTATATTGCTTCCAACGACGGACAGCAAATAATAAAGGCGGATTATATCCGCCCTACACAAAACATCGTAAAATAGCCAATTCGCAAGGGTACATTCCTGTGCGCCCCTGTATAAAAATACCGCAAATTATGATTTGCCGCTGCTTTGCGGCATATACCAGTATGTGTTCATTCCATACATATAAGCCTTTGCACCTTTTGGCATCTGGGTAATTGCATTGAAAACATTATAATAATCGCCGGCACCCATTCCGATTGCAAATGCTCCCATAGAGCCTAACAATGTCCAGTCGTTATTGATAAGGAAAAGAATAAAAGGGATAAATCCAAAAACCAGATTCGGCATCATACTCATTATAACAAAATGTGCTTTGCTCATATGCTCCTTACCGTATACGAACATCATACCCTGTCTTAAATTTGTGTAAAAATACACTTCCTTTTTAAAGCAAACAGCGTGGAGAATCTCGTGAGGAACCATAGAAATAACCGCAATGAGTACTCCTATAAAATTCAATGAAGCACCACCTGATACAAGACTAAAAATCACAATCATAATAATCAATATAATACCTGAAGCAACATTCATTACTATTGCAAACTTCTTCATATCCGTAAATTCCTTAAACATCGTCGCATTCGGCATATGTTCATTGTGCGGCAATGACTCCGGATTACCGTCAAATTCTCCTTTATATATAAGCTTCATAAATATATCTCCTCATTTCGTAATTTTAAGGCATTACCTATTTATATTATATTGCTCCCCCAACTAAACCTTGCCATCAAATACTCGGCACAAAGAAAATTTCTCTGTGTCAGAAAAACTTGAAATACGACAGTATTCCTGTGTTTTTCTTCCTTGATAAATTTCCTTTCTGCTTTCGTCTTTTTGGCAA
>JAGAMB010000053.1 GCA_017624895.1 Ruminococcus sp.
ATATGAGTATAAGTCATCGCCCATAAACAAAAAAAGAGATTACCGTAAAAGTATAAAAATCGGAAAGGGAGAGAGAATGGGGAAAGGGAAAGGAGAGTTCCAGAGAGGAAAACCGTAGGGGAAAGAGGGAGGGGAAAGCCGATTTTTGTTCCAGTTTAATTTTCCCCTCCCTCGTTCCCCGTAGGTGTTCCTCTCTGGTGGAAAATCGCCATTTTGTATTTATTATGAATAGAAGAAGTAAAGTTTTAAGCGTTACAACGTACTACTACCGCCCACAATAATTCTTAATTCTTAATTCATAATTCTTAATTATACTAACGGCTAAAGGCTGAAAGCTTAAAAATAAAATATATCCTCAAACTTTTTGTCAAGGGCAATGCACAGAATAAGTGCCAGCTTTGCCGTAGGGCTGAACTGCCCCGTTTCAATGGAGCTTATAGTATTTCGTGATACGCCCACCATTTTCGCCAGCTCCGCCTGAGATATTTTCTTCTCGGAGCGTATCTCTTTCAGGCGGTTTTTCAGAATTAAACTGTCTTCCATTATGCACCTCGTTATTATGTTCTGCCGGTATTAACAAATGTTATAACTGCTTTTGTAACTGATACAATTGCAATACATAGCCATACAACTCCGAAAATAATAGAGGATTTCTTCTTCAGTTTTATTCCTTTATAGAGGCTGTCAACTGCAATAAAAGTACAAAATATGCCCCATAAGCTGCTATTCTTATTGCCTGTTATTATTTCTTCTGCTAAATAAGGAGCAAAGCAGAGTATACCGGCGATAGTACCGCCGATAATTTCAAGCTCATATAAATCCACATTCATATTTTCTTTTCTGCTCATTTCAAGAATTTTTTCCTTATCCATAATAAATTCCTCCCAGTTGTTAGTTATAAAAACTCATAATTGCCATTGCTGTATAAATAATTGTTGCAAATGTCCAGCAGAGGGCGGCGACAAGATTTGTCTTATTTTTAAGGTTGAAATAAATTGAAAATTGCTTTGCCATATTAAAGAACATCATTAGTGCAAGTAAGCTTGCATTATTTTCACCTTTGGCGATTGCCTGCCATACCCCAAGAATAGCAGCAAATATAATTCCTGATATAATTGCGTGTTTACTTGCTTGTGTTTCTGCTTCTAAAGCGACAATATCTCTGTCCTTGTTTTCTTTTCTGCTCATTTCAAGAATTTTTTCCTTATCCATAATAAATTCCTCCCTTATTTATAAAAGCCTGTAATTGCCGTTTCTATGAATGCAAGTGATCCCAATGCCCAGCACACAGCGTAGAATAGGTATTTTTTCTTTTTAAGGTTAAAGTATTTTGAAAAGTACATCACAGTACACATTACCATAATAATTGCAGGAATACTGTCGTTTGAACCATTTTTTGTCAATATCTGCCAGAACCAAAGTACGCCTGCAAATATTGAACCGATTGTAATAGCGTTTGCACTGGCATTTTTCTCAGCCTCTAATTCAGCAATATCTTTATTTTTGTTTTCTTTTCTGCTCATTTCAAGAATTTTTTCCTTATCCATAATAAATTCCTCCGTAAAAATATTGGTATTGATTTGTTTTGTTCGAACATTGTGCCAAGTTTTCTTGACAAGATTAGTATACCATAGCCAAGTAAACTTGTCAACGGTTTTGCCAACAAAACTTTGCAAATCTATATTTTGCACAGTACACTTGGCAAATTTTGCCAAGTTTATTGTGCAAACGCTATAAATCTCGTTCCGAAATATCGGGCGGATATTATCCGTATTTGTTATGTGGAGAATGTGTGAAGTTAACGTGATAATTTAGTGATTTTGACTATTGCTTTTTTCGACAATTTGTGATATAATGTATAAAAATTTATTTTTAAGGAGATTATCAATTATGTCTAAATGCTCTAACTGCGGCGCAGAATTTGAAGGCGGCTACTGCCCCGATTGCGGAACACCTGCACCTGCACCTCAGCCATATACACCTCCTCCGGTGTATAACAATATCAGCGTGAATAACACAGAGGTGACAACAACAGGCGGCTGGTTCGGCTGGCAGCTTCTTGAAGCTTTCCTCGGCATTTTCGGACTTATTATAATGCTTTGCGCTTCCCGTGACGAATCTGTAAAGAACTACGCAAAGGCAAAATTTATCTGGGCTATTATCGGTCTTGTTATTGTAATTCTTTTCTTTGCCCTCGGAATATTCGCAGGTATTTCGTCGGAAATGTAAAAAATTATCCTCCCTGTTATTCACGGGGAGGATTTTTTGTGCCTCTTATAGTTAATCCCTCGTCATAATCGTCGAGGAAATGATGGCGATTTTCACCGATATGATAGGAAATAAGCGTTTGCAGATTGACATTTTCCGCACTTCTGAAAATATTCATATCAACAGCAGGATTTGTCTGTCTTAACTGTGCAATGAGCGCCTTTACTTCCGCACGTTTTGAGCCTTGCTCCGATTTCTCCGACATTGAGCAGGCACAGCGGATAAACGAGAGAGCATTTTGCTCCGTCCAGTCGATTATGTCAGCCTCGCGGACAAGATAAAGGGGACGGATAAGCTCCATACCGCCGTAGTTTTCGGAGTGGAGCTTCGGCATCATCGTCTGCATCTGTGAGCCATAGAGCATACCCATTAATATTGTTTCTATAACGTCGTCGAAATGATGCCCCAGCGCAATTTTATTGCAGCCCAGCTCCTGTGCCTTTTTGTAAAGCCAGCCGCGTCTTAGCCGAGAGCATAGAAAGCAGGGATTTTTCGGGGATCTCTCTGCTGAATTGAATATATTAGTCTTATAAAAGGAAACAGGCAGGTCGAGCAGCTTGCAGTTTTCCTTTATTTTTTCGGCATTTTCATTGCTGTAGCCGGGATCCATTGCAATGTATTCCGCTTCAAAGGGAATTTCCCCGTTGCGCTGCAATCGCCTGATACACAATGCCATAAGTATTGAGTCCTTGCCCCCTGATATGCAGACGGCAACTTTGTCACCCTCGCTGATAAGGCGGTAATCGCGGACGCCGCGGCGGAATTTCGTCCATATCTTTTTGCCAAATTCACGGCATATGCTTTCTTCTGCCTGATTTATCATAATATCACCCATTTATATTATATGGGGAAATTGGTGAAATGTCAATATTTAATGTGTAATCCTGCTTGGCAGAGTATGGGACAAAATCCCATACAGAGCAAAGCTCTGCGGAAAACGTCGAAAAACCTGAATTTTGTACCGAAATTGCAGGCGGATAATATCCGCCCCTACCCATGCACTAACAGGCTTTTAATCCCTGTTGCATTTTTAAAAAAATTATGTTATAATGTATAATGTATATTTATACGGATCGTCAAATAGCAAACGCCAAAAAATTTTGTCGTTTGCCATATATCTATGCGACGAACTACGGTTCAGGAGAATTTTATGTCAGAAACATTACTCAAATACAAATCATCTGCAAGAGATTTCAGCGAGGCACTCCCCATCGGCAACGGCAGAATTGGCGGTATGGTGTTCGGTAAAGCTTCCGAGGAGCTTATCCGTCTTAACGAGGACTCCGTGTGGTCGGGCGGTCTGCGCCACCGCATCAATCCCAATGCAAAAGAGGGACTGGCAGAAGTCCGTCAGCTTTTGAAAGAGGGCGATATTCCTGCCGCTGAAAAAGCTGCTTTCCGCAAAATGCAGGGAGTTCCCGAAAATATGCGGCGATATATGCCTCTCGGTGACCTGACCATTTCTATGGAAACAAGCGGCAGAATAAGAGATTATTCCCGTATTCTCGATATTTCAACCGCTGTTACAGGTGTGAGCTTTTCCGCTAACGGTGTGATGTACACGAGAAACGTGTTCTGCTCTGCTCCCGATCAGGTTATGGTAGTGGATATCCACAGCGATACCCCGAAAAGTATCAGCCTCACCTGCGGTCTTGGCGGCAGAGATGACTGCTATGACGAAAATCGTCCCTGCGGCGATAATATGATAATCTTTACAGGTGGAACAGGAAGCTCCGATGGTATTTTCTTTGCCGCTTGTCTTGGCGCAAAGGCTGACGGCGGAACTGTTGAAACTATCGGCAATAAAATTTCTGTAAAAAATGCCGACTCAGTTATGCTCGTCATTTCCGCACGAACAAGCTTCTACACCGAGAATTACATTGAGTCGGCAGAGGTTGACGCTGAAATGGCGCTCGGCTGCTCCTATGATGAGCTTTACTACCGCCACGTTTCCGATTATAAGGAGCTTTTCGACCGTGTAGAGCTTACCCTCAACGACAACAGCGGCGAAAATTTAAGCAGCTATTCCACAGAAGAACGGCTTACCCGTCTTAAAGGCGATGTTATGGACAGTATGGACTGTGAACGCCTTATCCACGATAATAAGCTGATTGAGCTGTATTTCAATTATGCAAGATATCTGATGATAGCCGCAAGCCGCGCAGGTACTCAGCCTATGAATATGCAGGGTATCTGGAACGAGGATATGCTCCCGAAGCTTGGAAGCCGTTACAGCGTGAATATCAACACGGAAATGAATTACTGGTGCGCGGAAAGCTGTAACCTTTCCGAATGTCATCTTCCACTTTTCGATCTGCTGGAACGCGTCTGCGAAAACGGCACCATCACCGCAAGGGAAATGTACGGCATTGAAAAAGGCTTTGTATGCCACCATAATACCGATATATGGGGCGATACTGCTCCACAGGATCTGTGGATGCCCTCCACTATCTGGGTAACAGGCGGTGCATGGCTTGCCCTTCATATTTTCGAGCATTATGAATATACCCTTGACCGTGAATTTCTTGAGGAAAAATATCACATTCTCAAAGAAGCGGCAGAGTTTTTCGCTGAATTTCTCATTGAGGACAGCGAGGGCAGACTCGTCACCTGCCCCTCAGTATCTCCTGAAAATACATACATCACCAAAAGCGGCGTTACAGGCTGCCTTTGTATGGGACCTTCGATGGACTCACAGATTATAACCGTCCTTTTCAGCAATGTTATAAAAGCGGCTGAAATTCTCGGAAAAGACAGCGGCTTTGCAGATAAGCTGAAAAAGCTCCTTGAACGCATACCTGTACCCGAAACAGGAAAATATGGTCAGATCAAGGAATGGGCGGCAGACTATGAGGAGGTAGAAGCAGGTCATCGTCACGTATCTCAGCTCTTTGCACTTCACCCTGCCGATATCATAACTCCTGTGAAAACTCCCCGACTTGCGGACGCTGCAAGAGCTACCCTTGTACGCCGCCTTGTTCACGGCGGCGGTCATACAGGCTGGAGCTGCGCGTGGATAACAAATATGTGGGCAAGACTTTATGACGGAAATATGGTTTACGAAAACCTTAAAAAGCTTATAACCCATTCTACTAACCCTAATCTTATCAACAGCGAGCCGTCATTCCGCGTTGACGGAAATTTCGGCGGAGCTGCCGCTATTACTGAAGCGCTCCTGCAAAGTACGGCAGGTACAATAACACTTCTTCCTGCACTTCCTGATGAGTGGAGCAGCGGTTCTGTGAAAGGCTTACGGGCAAAGGGCGGCTTTGAAATTAATATGAGCTGGCAAAACGGCAAGCTTGAAAAAGCAGAGATAATCTCCCTCAGCGGCGCTGTGTGCCGATTAAGAGCAAACTGCACAGCAAGCGTTTTGTGTGACGGCACAACCGTCAACTCCCGTATTGAGGACGGAGCTATCGTATTTGATACAGCAGAGGGCGAAAAATATACCATAACAGCATAAGCGGAGGACAGAAAAATGAGCATTAAAAAAATCACGGCTATCCTTACAGCTGCGGCAGTTACAGCAGTTTCCCTTGCCGCCTGTAATGATAAAAAAGAAAAAAAGGAAAGCGAAGATATTTCCATCGTTGAGGTTGAACAGACAGAAGCTCCCACAGATGAGATAGTCACCACAATTCCTGCGGAAACATATCCCGACTACCCCATTTCCTACCCCGAAATTGAAAAAAAGCGAACGGGTAATCTCTACGAAGCAGAGGACGCTTTAATGACCGAGGGGCTTGTATTCAGCGATGAAATCCCCGAAAAAAATGAGGATAACGCGGACGGTATGGCTGAACCCACAAGGGCAAATACCAAGCCCTACAGCGGCGACGGCTATGTTACAGGCTTCAAAAATAACGGCAGCTCATATGTCGTATTTGAGGTTGAAGCGCCAAGTAATCAGCATTACGACCTTTCTTTCAGCATAGCCTCCAAAAATGCGGTAAACTGCCGCGTATCTGTTAACGATAAGGAAACAGCAACATTTTCAACCAAAAAAGGCGATGAATTTACGCTTATTACCCTTTACGGCGTGTTTCTCACAAAGGGCAAAACGAAAATTGAGTTTCGCTCTATTGACGGCGATTTAAAGCTTGACTATCTGAAGCTTGCGAATAATACATCTCTCAGCACCATAAAATATAATGCCGAAAACAGTCTTTCCAACGATGACGCAGGAGAGTCAGCAAAGGAGCTTATGAGCTTCCTCACCGAAAACTACGGAAAATACACCATTACAGGACAATATGCCTCCGACGAAACAAACAAGGAGCTTGAGCTGATCTATCAGACTACAGGAAAATATCCCGTTATACGCTTTTCTGCTATGCACAACTCAGGCAGCAGCTTCGACAGTACATTCAAGGATATCGACGCTTGCGCCGAATGGCATTACAAGGGCGGTATTGTGGGACTTATGTGGTACTGGGAAGCTCCCTCAAAAGAAAAGCCCTCGGTTTATACTAAAGAAACTGATTTCAGAATTTCCGACGCTGTTACGGATATTGACATAGCAAAGCTTTCTCAGGAGGAAATACGCGGACTTTACGGCGAGGGTAAGATTTCAGAGCAATGCTACGGTATTATACTCGACCTTGATAATATGGCAGGTCAGCTTATGTCCCTGAAAAACAAGGGCGTACCTGTTTTATGGCGTCCTCTCCACGAGGCTTCGGGCGACTGGTTCTGGTGGGGCGCAGGCTCTGTCAGCGACTACAAGTGGCTCTGGAATCTGATGTATACAAGATATACCGAATATTTCGAGCTGGATAATCTCATCTGGGTGTGGAACGGTCAGAACGATAAAACCCTTGTTGATAAGAATACATTTGATATAGCGTCCCTTGACATATACCTCTCCCCTGAAAAGGATTTCGGCAGCCGTTACGAGCAGTTCCTTGCATTGCAGAATATAGTGGGCAAGGAAAAGCTTATTGCGCTGAGTGAGTGCAGCACCATTCCTGATATGGATATGTCTTTCCGTGACAATGCGGTGTGGTCGTTCTTCGGCTTGTGGTACGGCAAATATCTCCACGATGAAGCAGGCGATTTCTCCGATATTTACACGGCAAAAGAGGCATTTATAAAAACTTACAACTCCGACGGCGCACTCTCCCTTGACGAGTATCTTAAACTCCGCGGCGGCGAGGAGCTTGTTCCGCAGTATGACGAAACGTCAACAACGGCTGTTACTACAGCAGCTTCCACCGATACAACAGCATCAACAGTCAGCGGCAATGAAACGGAAGACACCGAAACTACAGCGGCTGTCTGGTAACAGAGGTGATAATTTTCGATGAACAACGATTTTAAAATATCCATACCTATGACCCGTGACCAGCGTGAGGTTATGGACAAAATGACGGCGGCAATACGTGATAAAGCCGTAAAAGCCGTAAGCTTCCGACTTTTCGGTACGCTTATGATATTTCCCTTTTCCGAGGAAAACGACCTTTTCCTGCTTATGGAAAAGGAGTACGGACTTAAAGGAAACGGCAGAAAATCCTTTGCCGATCTCCGCATTGAGGCGGAAACCGAGGCAAAGCGGAAATTCACGGAAAAATGCAGTATTACTGTAGAGCAGATATATGATATTTACGCAAAAAAGCAGAAGATCTCCGATACTGAAAAAGCCGACCTTATCCGCTGTGAGTGCGAAATGGCTGAAAAGTACATATTTCCCAGAGCTTTCGGAAAAAAGCTCCTTGATACGGCAGAGGACGGCGGAAAAAATATTGTAATTATTGCCGATACCATATATCCGCGGGAAACGGTTCTCCGTATGATGGAAAAGTGTAAAATCAGCGGAAAGCTCCTCCTTGCAAACGAAATAAACAGCGGCGAAAAACCAAATGAAATAATTTTCGACACCATTCTTAAAAAAGGTAAAGCGTCAGCGTCGGCTCATCTCCACATCGGCGGTGATATTGCGGCAGACGTTGAAACCCCTATTCTAAAAGGCGCAAAAGCGCTTCTTCTTGCCGATGTTACCGCAAATATGATAAAATCCGGCAGAATACGCAGCTATGTTCAGTCTGAGCAGGTCTATGACTACGATACAGCCGAATTTCTCTCTATGCACCTTTCGTTCGGCATTTATTCGGCTTATATCTTTGATATACCGAGAAATAAGACAGCACTCAGCGATTTCTGCGGAAATCCCTATATACTCGGATTTTTCGTGTATGGCTGCGGTAAAAAAGCTGACATTTCCACCCTTGACGGAACAGAACGGGCGATTTTCGACGCTCTTTCCGCTAATCCTGAAACAAGCCGCGGCGGTGAGGATTTCTGCGAGCTTTTTCAGCGCCATTTCGGGGATATTGAGGATAAGCTCAACTCCAACGGCTTTACCCTGCCCCTGAAAATGCTGGCGGCTCACGGCGGCTCTATGGATATGGGACTGCTGAAAAATAATATGCCTGCGGATATACACAAAAGCTGGAAAGAAAATGTTACAGACGCACCAACTGCTCCCAATATCCGGAAGCCTGCGGAAAAAAACAAGCTTGAAAAGCTGGCTGACAGAATGTTTCCGCCCGGCACAAAAGTGCGCAACATAGCCGACGGTGTTCTGTTCAATATTAAGAAAAAACACTAATTTTCCTTTTATTCGTCACGCTGTTCATTTTTATCAGCATTATTCCGCATTTTTATAACCTTTGCGACGTCAATATTTCTTCCAAACCAAATATAAGATTTCCCGATACATAAACGCATATTAACTGAATTTATTTCGTTGACGGCAGACTTCCTGCTGTGATAAAATTGATATGTTGAAAAAAAGATGTTTCACAGAAATGGATATCACGGAGGAAGAAAAATGAATAACAAGGTAAAAGTTCTCATCGGCGACGACTCAGCAGGTACAGGTGTAAGCATTGCAAATAAGCTCAGGGAAAAGGGTATGTATGCCTACACAAGAAGAAAGGACTGCGGCATTATTGTGGAGTCCATCAGAAATGATCCCCCTGACGCGGCTGTTCTCGACATTACCGCCCCCGACGGCGATGCTGTTACAATTATGAAAAAGGTTCGGGAGCTTGGTGTGAAATTCCCTGCGTTTATAGTCACATCAGACTTTGACAATGAATTTATAGAAAGACAGGTTATGGAAAATGGCGGTGCTAAGTTTCTGCTGAAGCCCTACGACGCAGACGATCTTTTCAACGCTATAACCTCGGCGCTGGGCGACAGAGTGAACAGTCTGAGCGATGATATGGAAATCGTTATCACAGATATAATCCACCAGCTTGGCGTACCTGCCCATATAAAGGGTTATCACTACCTGCGTTCAGCTATTCTCTATTCCATCGAGGATAAGACGCTCCTTGAAAGCGTGACAAAAATGCTTTATCCCACAGTTGCAACTACATACGACACAACCTCATCAAGAGTTGAACGCGCTATTCGTCATGCTATCGAAATAGCGTGGGACAGAGGAAATGTTGATACACTCAACTCATTTTTCGGATATACGGTTGATACCTGCAAGGGCAAACCTACCAACTCCGAATTTATTGCGCTTATCACAGACAAATTAAGATTAAGATACAAATCGGTATTAAGAAATCATTAAGGAGGATTTTTTATGTCATTCAGAAAAATCGAATTATCAGAGCTTTCATTCAATCCCTTTGAGAAAATCGGCAAGGAATGGATGCTCCTCACAGGCGGCACAATGGACAGCTTCAACACAATGACTGCTTCATGGGGACAGCTTGGCGTTCTCTGGAACAAGAATGTACTTACCTGCTATATCCGCCCTAACCGCCATACATTCGACTTTGTGGAAAAGGGCGAGCTTTTCACAGCTTCTTTCCTCGGTGAAGAATACCGCAAGGCTCTTGCATACTGCGGCTCTCATTCGGGACGCGACTGCGATAAAATGGCTGAAACAGGGCTTTCCCCTGCTGATTTACAGGGCGCTGTGGGTATTGAGCAGGCTGACCTTGTTCTCGTATGCCGCAAGCTCTACTCCTACGATATGCAGGAAAGCGGCTTCCTTACAGATGACGGCATCCCTGCACAGTTCTTCGGCACAGATCCCTATCACCGCGCTTATATTGCGGAAATTGTGGGTGTATATGTTAAATAAAGCAGTAGGGGCTGCCTTTGGCAGTCCGTGGGCGGATAATATCCGCCCCTACACAGAATGACGGTGTATAGCCAATTCGTAGGGACGCATTCCTGTGCGCCGTGTATAAAATCACCTTTTTACAAAAAATCCGCAGACGAAAATCTGCGGATTTTTTCTGTTATTTATTTGTCTTTTTTGTGCTTTTCCTCGTTTTTTTCGCTGTCGTCTTTGCCGTCTGCTTTTTTGCTCGTACCTCTTTCATTCGCTCCTGTCTGACAGCCTTTGCTTCAAGGCGGCGGTATGCCTCCTCATAAAAATATTCCTGCGAATTAAGCGGAGCTTCGCCCTCCTTCGCTTCAACACGGACATATCTGCCGCTGCTCTGAAGCTCCCTCGCCTTTACGTTATCCGACATCATTGTGCGGAACATATCCCGTATGCGCTTTTTCAGCTTTTCGTCCTCAACAGGGGCGGCTACCTCCACACGGCGGATTGTATTTCTGCTCATAAAATCAGCAGAGCCAATATATATCTTCTGCTCCATGCCATCTCTGCCGAAAATGAATATTCGGCTATGCTCCAGAAATCTTCCCACAATGCTGCGGACGGTGATATTCTCCGTATATCCCTCAACACCGGGAATTATACAGCAGATACCCCTCACAAGAAGCTCAATTTTAACCCCTGCCTGTGAAGCCTCCACAAGCTTTGCGATAATCGACTTATCATTGAGAGAGTTTACCTTTGCGGCAATATATCCCTTTCCGCCATTTTTTGCAAGCTCTATCTGTTCGTCCATCATTTCAAGCACCTGCGGCAATAAAGCGTATGGCGATACAAGCAGCTTATTTGTATTCTCAACAAAAGTACCTTTAAGCAGGCTGTCAAACACCTGTTCTGCGTCCTCGGCAATTTCACGGTCAGCGGTCAGAAGCATAAGGTCGGTATAGAGTGCTGCGGTCTTTTCGTTGTAGTTGCCTGTTCCTATTTGTGTAATGTAATCAAATTTATCGCCTGTGCTTTTCCTCTTGATAAGGAGCAGCTTTGAGTGCGCCTTGAACTCCTTCGGGCCGTAAATAACCTTTACGCCTGCTTTCTGGAGTATTTTCGACCATTCGATATTATTTGCCTCGTCAAATCTTGCACGAAGCTCAATCATAACAAGGACTTCCTTGCCATGTTCAGCGGCTGTACATAACGCACTAATAACCTTGCTGTTACGTGCAAGGCGGTAAAGTGTTATCTTTATTGATGTTACTTTAGGATCTGCGGCGGACTCCTCCAGAAGTCGTATAAACGACGTTGTCATTGACTCAAAGGGATAGCTGAGAAGTATATCTCTTGACTTCACCTGAGTGAATACAGAGCGATTTTCCGCAAGCATTGCCGATTTTCTGGGAAGTCGGCTTTCAAAATGAAGCTCAGGCGACTGGTCAAGCTCCTGTAATCTGAAAAGATATGACAAATCAAGAGGGATATTTGAGTTAAATACGCGGACATTCTTGATTTTCAGCTTTTTACAGATATAATCCAGCGCCACACGGTTAAATTCATTTGTGATTTCAAGGCGGACTGCGGCAAGCTTAGTACGCTTGACCACAAGCTCCTCCATACGCTCACGGAAGTCCGCACCTTTGTTATTTACCATTATATCGGCATTTCTTGTAACTCTTATTATAGCTCTGTCCCGAATTTTACAGCCCTTGAACATAAGATGGGCAAATTGCAGAACAACTTCCTCGTGGAGTATAAAGCGTTTGCCGTCCCTGCCGAGGGGAATAATACGCTCGGAATGTTCGTGGGCAACGGGGATTATTCCCACTATAGCGCCTTTTTGAGAGGAGATATGAACAGCTGCGTAAAGCTCCTTATTTTTAAGGAACGGGAATGGCAGCGAGTCATTGACAAGAATACCCGTGATAAACGGCTTTATTTCGCGCTTGAAATAAAGCTCAAGAAAAGCCTGCTCCTCAGCGGTAGCATTGGCAAAGGAAACGTGTTCGTAGCCATATGCTGCAAGCTCCTCCATATTTTTTCTGAAAGCGTCCTCAACCTTTGGCTGCAAACGCCGAACAGCGGTAAATATTGAGTCAAGCTGCTGAGAGGGAGTCATGCCTGATTTACTGTCTGTTTTCTTGTTATTTTCTTTTTCGTCGTCGGTGAGAGAGCCAACTCGAACCATAAAAAATTCATCAAGGTTGCTCTGATATATTGCAGAAAAGGAAAGTCTTTCAAGAAGCGGATTATTTGCATCCACCGCCTCCTCGATAACTCTTTTATTGAATTTAAGCCAGGAAAGCTCACGATTTTCAAGATATTCCATAAAATTTTCTCCTTTATGAGGGTGTTTATTTATTATAATTATATAACATTTTTTGTGCAATGTCAAGAGTTGTAATGCATAATAGATAAAAAAGCAGGGCGTATTCTGCCGAAACAGTAGTATTTCAAAAAAATTCTCCGATATGCACAAAGGGGAAGATGTTTTTTTAATACAAATGCCAAAGTAACACAATCTCTCTTGATTTTTATTGTTTAATATGATATAATAAAATCACCAAATTATTTATAAGGAGCGTATTTATTATGGATATCAAGGAAAAAATTGAAGAACTTGTAAACAAGGTTAAGAATGATAAGGATTTTGGCGAACAGTTCAAGAAAGATCCTGTAAAGGCTGTTGAGGGTGTTATCGGGATTGATCTTCCTGATGAGCAGATCGAAAAGGTTATTGATGGTGTTAAGGCAAAAATCAGCCTTGATGATATCGGTGATAAAATCGGCGGACTTTTTGACAAATTGAAGAAATAATGCAGACAGGGTACCGAAATCGGTACCCTGATTTTGTTGAAAAAGATGTATTGTATAACGGACACGACACAACCTGTCCCTACGAATTGGCTATATACCGTAATTCTGTGTACGTTGTAACATCTTAAACTTTATTTTTTCTATATTATAATAAATACAAAAGGATAGTTTATCACCAAAGAGGACAACCTACGGGGAACGAGGGAGGGGAAAATTAAACTGGCACAAAAATCGTGCGGGGTACCCCCGCCAGTAATTTGTCCTCCACAATATTTAAC
>JAGAMB010000010.1 GCA_017624895.1 Ruminococcus sp.
AGTAGTAATCTGTGTTATAGTATTCATAGCGGTTCAGCTAACCTCCTGTTGCTTTTTTTGTCGCAACTTAACTGTAACACAGGTCTATGCTGTTCCGCTACCTTTTTTTGTAAATTGTCTCACATCTATTGTAATCCTACAGCCCCTGCACCGAATTTTTTTCGCAAAAGATTGACAAATACGCTTTGCCTGTGATATAATAAAAATGTATGCAATAATATTGTGTGAAAGGAAAATTTTTATGATACTTCTTGACGAATTACGACTTGAATTGATAGGCTATCGCAAGGAAATGGAGGAGCTTGCAGATGTTCTCAGCATAAAGGCTTCAAAGGAGCGCATCGAGGCTCTCAATGCTGAAACTGCAAAGGACGGCTTCTGGGACGACCTCGAAAACTCCCAGAAGGTATTACAGGAAACCAAGTCTTTAGAACGTAAAATTGAAAAATTCAACAAGCTCAACGATCAGCTTGAGGACGTTATCACTCTTATTGAACTTTCTATCGAGGAGGACGATGAAAGCTCCATTGAGGAAATAAAAGCTGAGGCTGAGGATTTCAAAAAGAAACTGGAGGAAGAAAAGCTCTCCACTCTCCTCACAGGCGAATACGACAACTCCAACGCTATCCTCACTTTCCACGCAGGCGCAGGCGGTACAGAGGCACAGGACTGGACTGAAATGCTTTACCGTATGTATAATATGTGGGCTGAGCGTCACGACTACAAAGTTACACTTATGGACTATCTCGACGGTGACGACGCAGGTGTCAAGTCCGCTTCAATCCTCATTGAAGGCGAAAACGCATACGGCTATATGAAGTCTGAATCAGGTGTTCACCGTCTTGTGCGTATCTCTCCCTTTGACTCATCAGGCAGACGTCACACATCATTTGCTGCACTCGAAGTTATGCCCGAAATCGACGACTCTATCGAGGTTGATATCCGCCCTGAGGATATCGAAATGGAAGTTTACCGTTCCAGCGGCGCAGGCGGTCAGAAGGTAAACAAGACCAGCTCCGCTGTACGTCTTATCCATAAGCCTACAGGTATCGTTGTATCATGTCAGACACAGCGAAGCCAGTTCCAGAATAAGGATTACGCTATGAAGATGCTCCGTTCAAAGCTTATTGAAATCAAGGAGCGTGAGCATCTCGAAAAAATCGAGGATATCAAGGGCGTTCAGAACCAGATTGCCTGGGGAAGCCAGATCCGTTCCTATGTATTTATGCCGTATACCCTTGCAAAAGACCACAGAACAGGCTTTGAAAACGGAAATATACAGGCTGTAATGGACGGCGATATCGACGGATTTATCAACGCTTATCTGAAATCCCTTTCACACGGAACTCTGAATAAATAATCGGGTGATATGAAATGAAAAATATTTTTGTAAAATCTGCTCTTGTTTTATCGGCGATCTTCACTCTCACAGGCTGTACTGTAAGCGAATATCAGTACGATTCATCAGATACAGGAAGCGATTATTCCATAAATATCGTAGATAAATCAGATATTACAGAAGCCCCTGAGATACAGGAAACAGAAGCTCCTGAAATCATTCAGAATGATGCTCCTGAAATTATCCAGACAGAAGCCCCTGTTATCGAGGAAACAGCTGCTCCCGAAATATCTGAGGAAGAATACAGCGAAAGCTCTGATACAGCATTTGATGACTACAGCGAAAGCTCCGATACTGCATTTGATGACTACAGCGATGATACTTATATAGAGTATTACTTCCGCACAGAAAGTCAGCTTGAACAGCATTTCAGCAAGCACGGCTATGAATTTGAGGGCGATTTCAACTATGAAACAGCCGAGGATTACGAAAATGGTGCAAGTGATGTTATAAACAACCCCGACGCTCTGTATAAAACCGAAGCTGAGGACGGCGACGGTGTGTACTACCTCGAAGGAACAAACGAATTTGTCGTACTTTCCACCGACGGATATATACGTACATATTTCCGCCCCAGTGCAGGGATAGATTATTTTAATCGTCAATAGCGGTTCAGCCGTTAGCTTTTAGCCATTAGCCATCAGCTTTTGATGTGTTCATTAGCTGGCGGCTGTCAGCTATCAGTTAACGGCTTTATAATGTATTTTGCAATTTATATTGCTCCACCAACTAACTCTTAAAGAATTATAATTTAAAGTGCCTCGCACATCCGCAAACTAAAGTTTGCGGATGTGCGGATCGGCAATTAGCAAACGCAAAAAAATTTTGTCGTTTGCTATATATGAAGCTTGGGAAGCAAAATAGAAAATTCAAAAGTTAATTGAGGGAGCAATAGCTAAAGGCTAAAGGCTTGCGAAGTGCAGCGCAGCGAAACGCAGCATTAACAAAAGGAGAACAAATGAACCCACGCTTACCCTATCTGAGAGAAAAAACCTCGAAATTAACAGCCTCGCCGGGAGTATATATAATGAAAAACCGTGAGGGCGGCATAATTTACATCGGCAAGGCGAAAAATCTGAAAAAGCGCGTCACAAGCTATTTCAGGGAAAATCCCGACCATACACCGAAAGTTGCGGCTATGGTTTCAAAGGTGCATGACTATGATTTTATCGTCACCGACAGCGAATTTGAGGCTCTCGTCCTCGAATGCAGTCTTATAAAACAGCACAAACCGAAATATAATATTCTGCTCAAAGATGACAAGGGCTACTCCTATATCCGCATATCCGACGAAGAATATCCGCGTATCACCACGGAAAAGAACACAACAGAAAAGGGAAAATATCTCGGGCCGTACACAAGCTCCTATATCACAAAAGAGGCTGTAAATGAGGCTAACCGTGTGTTTATGCTGCCAACCTGCAACAAGAAATTCCCCCGTGATTTCCGCAAAGAGCGCCCCTGTCTGAATTACCATATAAAGCAATGTATGGGAGTTTGCCGCGGTAAGATATCATCTCCCGAATATATGGGGATTATCGCAGAAGCTGAGGAATTTATCCGTTCAGGCGGTGCGGCATCGGTGGAGCGTATGGAAGCGGAAATGAACAAAGCCGCTGAGGAGCTTGAATTTGAAAAAGCGGCTATGCTCCGCGACAGAATAGCTGCTGTAAAAAAAGCATCGGAAAAGCAGAAAATGGTTGACAGCGGTGTTGATTCGGCTGACGTTATCGGATTTGCGGAATACAGCGGCGGAGTTTATATCTCTGTGCTGATGTATCGTGATAACCGCCTTTACGACAAGGCTGTTTTTGACTTTGAAAAAAACGAGGAGGACGAGGATATCCTCAGCACATTTATGGTGCAGTTCTACCACGGCAGACGGGATATACCGCGGACTGTGGCTGTTGAGGTTATGCCGTCAGAAACGGAGCTTATCCAACAGCTCCTTGAAAATCAGGCAGGCAGAAGCGTAAAGCTATATCAGCCCCAAAGGGGAAAGCTCCTTGACCTTGTAAAGCTTGCAAAGAATAATTCGGCGGAATATGCCGCGCTGAAAAGCAGCAGGACAGGCAAAGATGTTATCGCCCTTGAACAGTTGGGAAAATGCCTTGGATTGCCAAAACCTCCCGAAATAATAGAGGCATACGATATATCAAATCTCTCCTCGGAGTCAATGGTTGCAGGTATGGTAGTATTTGCAGGAGGCAGACCGCAGAAAAAGGCATACAAGAAATTCACCATAAAGGAACAGGAATATCAGAACGACTACGGCAGTATGCGCGAGGTGCTGAAAAGACGGCTGCTCCACATTGTAAATCAGGAGGGCGACGAGTATTTCACACGAACCCCCGATTTGATACTCCTTGACGGCGGAACAGGTCACGTTCACGCTGTTGAACCGCTTTTAAAGGAACTTGGACTTGATATTCCGGTTTTCGGCATGGTCAAGGACGACAAGCACCGCACAAGAGCTATAGCTTCAGGCGGCAGGGAAATACAGATAAACAATTTGCAGGCAACATTCAATCTTGTGACAAAGATACAGGACGAGGTGCATCGTTTCTCTGTCAGCTTTATGCACTCAAAGCATAAAAAAAAGACCTACAGCTCCGAATTGCTGTCGGTCAGAGGCATCGGCGAGAAAAAAGCCGCAAAGATACTGATAAAGTACAAGACAAAGGAAAATCTCCAAAAAGCCACCGTAGAGGAGCTTGCACAGACCGCAGGCATATCCCTTGAAACGGCAAAGGAGCTTTTTGATGTAATCCATAGTTAATTAAGAATTATGAATTAAGAATTAAGAATTTAAAAAGCGTGCGGTAAATTTACTGCACGCTTTTTCACGTTATTTTGAAGTATCGCAGCTAATAGCTAACGACTAAAAGCCGACAATGCATTAATTCAAAACAATATCCTCAAACTTTCCCCTGATAGCAGAAACAAGCTCCGCAGGTGAAAGGCGGATCTGAACGCCGATTTTTCCGCCGCTTATGTAGAAAAGCTCCATATTTTCGGCAGTATTATGCACAACAGTCATAAACTGCTTTTTCATACCGATAGGGGTACAGCCTCCGCGGACATATCCTGTAATCTTAGTAATATCCTTAACTGCAATAAGCTCCACGGACTTCTCCCCGACGCTTTTTGCAGCTTTTTTCAGGTCAAGCTCCTCTGCAACCGGAAGCTGGAAACAGTAATATGTCCCCGATTTACCGTGTGCTACGAGGGTTTTAAATGTTTCCTCCAAAGGCTGACCAAGCTTTTCCGCCGTATGTATGCCGTCGATGAACTCATCACACTCATAAGTCTGAACTGTATAGCTTATTTTACATTTTTCAAGGAAACGCATTGCGTTTGTTTTCTGCTCTTTAGCCATTTTCCCTTGCCCTCCTGCTGTATACACAGCCGCAGTAATCTTGTCGGTAGAGATTGTATTTTTTGGATAATTCAATTGAATGTTTATATCCGTCATGCTTTTTGAAATCCGAAAAAAGATAGGATATCCCCAGCTCCTCCGCCAGTTTTCCGCCGCATTGATTGATAAATCCGCAGTCCTTATGGGGACTTATTGTAAGCGTTGTGGTGAAATAATCCGAACCGAGATATTTCGCTCTTTCCGCCGTTTTCCGCAGACGGTATTCTATGCATCTCTGACAGCGTTCTCCCCTTTCGGGCAGATCCTCATAGCCCTTTGAAAGAGCATAAAAGGGCGCGGAGTCATAGTCCTCGTCAATTATTTTCACATCAAGCCCCAGCTCCGCCACAAGACGTTTAAGCTCCTCGCGGCGATATATGTATTCACTTTCGGGAGCTATATTCGGATTGAAGAAATAAAGCGTTATATCAAAATAATCGCAGAGATACAGCAGCGTGTGACTGCTGCATGGGGCGCAGCAGGCGTGAAGCAGAAGTGTGGGCTTAACTCCAGATTTTTTCAGCTCCGCAAGCTTATCGTCAAGAATTTTGCCGTAGTTTATCTTCTGCATTATTTATCCTCAAGATTTTTCAGCGCCCTAAGCTCTTCCTTGTTAAGCTTGATTTCAGCGTCTTTCAGAAGCTTTACCTCGCTTCTGTCTACTGTTACGGGAACTTCTGATTTTTCCGTCTTTACACGAAGCTTTCCTGTTATAAGGTTAGCGTCAACGACCTTTCCCTTATCTCCATCGGGAGTTACTACAACTGCTCCCACCTTGGGCGTAATTTTCAGCAGCGACTCATAAGCTGCCTGCTCATTTTTAAGACAGCACATAAGTCTGCCGCAGGTGCCTGAGATCTTTGTGGGATTGAGGGAAAGTCCCTGCTCCTTTGCCATTTTGATCGACACGGGGTTGAAATCCCCCATATGTGCCTTACAGCAGAACTCTCTGCCGCATATGCCAAGTCCGCCTAAAACCTTTGCCTCGTCACGGACGCCGATTTGTCTTAACTCGATACGTGTGCGGAATACAGCCGCAAGATCCTTTACAAGCTCACGGAAGTCAATACGTGTTTCAGCTGTAAAATAGAAAAGAAGCTTGTTGTTGTCAAAGGTACATTCAGCTTCAACAAGATTCATTTTAAGACCTCTTGCCTCGATTTTTTCAAGGCATATCTTGAATGCCTCCTGCTCTCTTATCTTATTCTTTTCAACGATTTTCAGGTCGTTTTTGTCAGCCTTGCGTATAATGGGTTTAAGGGGAGATGTTATAGCATTATCTGCTATTTCACGATTTTCGAGAACGACCTCTCCGCACTCTATACCCCTTATTGTTTCAACAATTGCACTTTCTCCCTGTTCAAAACTGATACCATTGGGTGAAAAATAGTATATCTTTCCCGCTTTTCTGAAGCGGATACCTACGATTTCCTTCATAATTATACCTCGTTTAATTTATTCAAGCCACAATTTCCATAATTTCCGCACACAGTCCTGCAAGTACAAGGGCGCTGTTTACGTTTGCGTCAATGGCACGGCAGCCTTTTTCTATAACGTTGTGAATACTGACAGCCTGATAAGCTGTTATCATTGACGAAAGCCTTACCGCTGCCTCTTTATAGCAGCCTATGGTGGGAGCATCGGCGTCACGTCCGAGGACAGCCGCGTCCCTTGCAAGCTTGTCAATCATTGAAAGTATGCCATATATCTCACTTCTGCCGCTTCCAACAGAAAAGAATGCGGCATTAAGCTCATACTCGTCCTTTCTTATTATACTATCTGCGATGCGTTTTGTCAAATCCACCTGATTTCTGAGAGCTTCATCAACAATATAGCCTGTGCATCTGCCGATATTTCCGTGGAAGCACTTTATTGCCGCCGCTGTTTCATCAGTCTTGAAACCGCTTTCAAGAAGCGAATGGCGAGCCTCCTCCTCGGTGCAGGTCGATACTCCGAAGCATACGCAGCGTGAGATAATAGTGGGGAGAAATTCACTTTTGCTCTCTGCGGTAAATATAAAGCAGGCATATTCAGGCGGCTCCTCGATAAGTTTCAGCAGGGCATTCTGAGCCTGAGCGTTCATATTCTTACAGTCGCGGAAAATGTATATCTTCTTTGCTGTGTTATTATTAGGCTTAATGCAGACGTCGCTGTTGACGGCTCTTGCGATTTTCACGGTATAGCCCTCCAGCTTGCCCTCGGTGGGAACATATGTCACATCGGGGTGTGAGTGGGAGTCAACGCTCCGACAGGCAGAACATTTTCCGCAGGGAGCGTCACCGTCGGGAGCTTCGCAAAGGAGCAGAGATGTATAATAATCCGCAAAAAGTTTTTTTCCGCTGCCCTTTTCGCCATAGAATATAACGGACTGTGCAAGGCGGTTATTTTTCCGCATATTATCAAGAGTACCGAGCAGGTACATATTTCCATAAATTTTTTTCATAATATTTTCCTTTTATCAGCCGTTAGCCGTTAGTAGAATTAAGAATTATGAATTATGAATTAAGAATTGATGTGGGCGTTGGTTTTTCGGTTACGCATATAACCTATAACCTCTTAATTTCTAACATCTGATTGTAGGGGCTGCCTTTGGCAGTCCGCCCCTACAAATCGGCTATACATAGCAATTTTAGTCGCACCATAAGCTAATGGCTAACGGCTAACTCCTGAAAGCTAATAGCCCTGAATACTATTTTACCACAATTACAGAAGAAATGCCATAGCTTTTGAAAATTTTTACGCAGTTTTCATCAATTATTTCTCCGCTGGCAGCTATTGGCACAGCAGGCGGACAGGGTATCTTTACCGAGGCGCATATTCTTCCCACAGCCTGATCAACGGGGATTTCCTCACATTCAGCCAATGCCGCCTCCCTTATGCTCATTGCCTTTACAGGCAGCACAGGCGGCACATTCAGCGGCTGTATATGGTGCTTTTCCGTCATTTCAAGGGATTTTTCAATTATATCCCCAAGCCGTTCATAGTCAGCCTTTGTATTCATTGGCGACATAAGCAGAATTACTGTATCCCTGTGGGAAAACTCACATTCTGCGCCATTTTTCCGCAGATTTTCCGCAAATTCTTCGCCGTCAAATCCGCTTTCCGCCGCCTTTATTGTTATATGGAACGGCTCACTCTCCGCAAAGATAAGCCTATCTGAAAATCGCTGTCGGAAATCCCTGATATAACGCAGATTATCCTCAATGTCACCGCGTATTTTCCCGGCTATGTACCTGTTGCAAAGGTCAAGGGACATCATAATAAGGTAAGAGGGACTTGTGGAGGCAAACATACTCATTGTCTGCTTTAAAATCGGCTTATATTTTTTATCCCTTACGTGGAGAACTGCTCCGCCTGTAAGAGCTGGCAGCATTTTATGTGCGGAATCGCAGCACATATCAGCTCCCAAAGAAATCGGGTGCAGGCTTTCGGGCAGAAACCGAAGATGTGCGCCATGAGCGTTATCCACAAGAAGCCTTGCTCCGTATCTGCGGCAAAGCTCAGACAACGCAGATATATCGGCAATTCTGCCTGTATAATCAGGAGATGTAACATAAAGGCAGCTGTGGGGATTTTCAGCAAGTGCAGCTTCAACCGCTGCTGTATCAATTACCCCCGATAATATCCCGTCGGTGTAGTCGGGCATTATCCATTCAACGTCAAGTCCCAGCAGAACACAAGCATTGAGAAATGCCCTGTGAACGTTGCGGACGGCTATAATACGGCGGTTTTCAAGCTTCATAGCTCCAAGCATAGCCTGTATGCAGGAGGTCGAGCCGCCTGCGGAAAACAGCGCGGCTCCGCTGCCGTAAAGTGAAGCCGTATTATTTTCGCTTTCAAGTATGATACCATCAGCTTCGAAAAGACTGTCTGCACCGTGAATTTCAGTTATATCAAGACGGTACATCTGTAACAGCTCCTCCTCAATACATCGCCCGTGATGTCCGGGCATATGACAGCGGAGGGCATTTTCTTCGCTGTATTTCTTCAAAAAATCGTAAATCGGCGTATTCATAAAAACTCCTTTAATGTATATTTCATATAACGGAAAATCTTTTTTCTTGCCCTTGCCATAACAGATGAAACACCCTGCGGAGTTATACCGCATATCTCAGATATTTCTGTAACTGACAGTTCCTTTACATAGTATAGCATAATTATTTCCGTTTGTCTTGCAGTAAGCTCATTTTTAATAACATTTAACAAAATTTTTCTTGTTCTTCCCTGTTCATCCCCCAGCATCCGCCTTATATTATAATCAGCTTCTCCTGTTGATGTATCATAATAGCTTTTTCGCCTTGACAAGATATCACCCCTCTCAGCTATCAGCCCCGACTGACAGCCCTGTCGTAGCTTTCAAGATTTTCAATGATTTCTTTCATATCGGTATATTCGGTATAAAGCAAGCGTATGCGGCGGTTGAGGTCAAGCTCCTCGATAGCTTCGTTATTGTTTTTGCTCCGCAGATATTTCCGCTGCACAAGAAGCTCTCCTAAGCGTTCTTTCGCCATATCACAGCTTACCTTATAATTTCTGATGAGTTCTTTCATAATATCTGCCCCTTTCGCAGGTTGTTGCTGACAACCGATCTGTGTATTATCGTTCTACTAATATTGTAGAATAAAATTCAACGCAAGTCAATAGAGTTTTGACGATTTGTAGGAATACACAAAATGCAGTATGAAATTTTGTGGAATATGTAGGGGTGGATTTTATCCGTCCACGGACTGCCAAAGGCAGCCCCTACGTAAATTAGCGGTTTCTGGTAAAATTGCCGCACCCCAACCTAACAGCTAAAAGCTAATGGCTAAATTATATATAATTACGCATTACCCAAAGACTTATTGTGCATTTTGCCTATAGAAAATACTATTTTTTGTATAAGCTGATATTGTGCATATCACCTCAGATGCTATGCACAATAATGGCACAATCTGTTTTAAAAGGATATGATTTTCAATTGACAAATCCCTCCACAAAGTGATAAAATATAATCAAGGGAATATGTGAAACACATTTAACCAAAGGTTAACTGTTTTTAAATTTGGTAAGATACACAACAAATTCCCACACGATTATGAACAAAACCGTATTCCAAAAGAAAAAAACAAGGAAACGGCTATAAACCGTCACTCAACTGGCGGTGCAATGAAAAATCAATAGGAGGAACCCTCAAATGAAAACTATCAAAAAAATGGCAGCTGCTGCCACTGCATTCTGCCTCAGTATTGCCTGCTTAGCACCGGGCAGTATCATCTCACCCGACGACGCTCTTGCAGCTGATCTTACAGCTGATATGGAATGGGAGGCTGTGAAAATAGGCGGTGCAGGCTTCGTTTCAGGCATCGTAACAGGTCAGAAAGAAATGTATCTGCGTACTGACGTAGGCGGTGCATACAAGTACAACTACGAAATCAACGAGTGGGAACAGCTTTTCGGCTTCATTAACGAGGCTGACCGCGGATACCTCGGCGTTAAAGGTATCGCTATTGATCCCACTGACGACAATACAGCATATTTCCTCTGCGGATGTGCTTACTTCTCCAACGCAAAAACTGTTATTTTCAAAACAACAGACGGCGGTAAAACTTTCACAAAATCTGATGTTACCGATCTTATTCAGGTTCACGGAAACGGCGACGGCAGAGAGTGTATCGAACCAATCGCAATTGATCCTGACAACCCTGATACTATCTATGCAGGCGGAGATGTTACCTACGGCAAATCTGCTCTTATCAAGTCAACAGACGGCGGTAAGACATGGGAGCCTGTTTTAGGCTATGACGAGCTTGGATTGTTTACAACAGAGCTGAAATACCCTATGTGGACTGATCATATGGTAAGAGGTACAGAGGAGAAGGAGTATAATCAGCAGAACGGTATCGGCTGTATCCTCATCGAGGACGGCAAGGTTTATGTCGGCACTTCCGTTACAGGTCAGGCTAATATCCACGTTGCAAGCGTTAAGGACGACAAATTCTCCGTGCTTTCAGAGGATCTCCCTACAGCAAATTATCCCTGCACATTCTCCACAGATAAGAACGGCAACCTTTTCTTCACATATATTGCAGGTCTTGCTTTCAGCGGTACAGCAGGCGGCGCTTTCAAGTACGATACAGCTACAGGAAAAGTTACTGACATTTCACCTACAGGCAATGCTTTCGGTAAAATCGAAGTTGACAAAAACGATCCTAACAAGCTTGTTACAAGAACCTGCGGTGTATGGTCTGATCAGTGGTTCGAGGAAGAATGGACTGACGGAAGCATCGCTTGGGGCGACCACTTCTTCCGTTCTGAGGACGGCGGTGCTACATGGCAGGACATCACTCCCGGTCAGCAGGCCGGTCAGTATACCGACAATCACTATTTCATCTCAAATCCAATTGATACAAACGGCTATGACTGGATTTACGGCAAGGCTTGCCATTGGGGAAGCGGTATGATGATCGACCCCAGAAATCCCGACAGAGTTGTTATGACATCCGGTAACGGCGTTTATGCCTGCGATAACGTGTGGGACGAAAAGGGTATCCAGTTCTACTTCCAGCCCGACGGCGTTGAGGAAGTTGTCTGCCTCGACTTCGTAAGCGTTCCCAACGGCGAAAATTACTCCGCTATCGGTGACTACGACGGATTTATCCACAAGGATATAAATGAAATACCTGAGCAGTATAAGCCAAATATCGGCTCAACCTCCGCTATTGCATTCTGCCCCTCTGATACAAAGGTTATGTGCCGTGTAGGCGAACACGAGGGCAAGGCTTACTACTCTCTTGACGCCGGCGCAACATGGCAGGAGCTTAAAGTTCCCAACGGCGGCGGAAAAATGGCTATAACTAAGCTTGACGACGGCTCATACCGCTTTATCAAGGCTGACGCCGGCAACGGCTCTCTCCAGTATTCCGACGATTTCGGCGCAAGCTGGTCAAAATCTGAGGGACTTGACGGTTCAAAGACAACATATCCCCTCGTTGACCTGAATAATCCTGCTGTTGTATACGGTTCAGGAATAAAGCACAACGATTACTGGGCATCTGATCCCAACAAGAAAGAACCTACACTTGAGGAATCTCACTATTCATTCTATATAAGCACAGACTACGGCGCAACCTTTAAGGAAACTGTTGTAGGCAAGTACGACCAGTGCGACCACACAGGCGACCTTGCTTATCTTGCTGAGGATAATCTTCTTATGGCGCTCGGCTGGAATGGTGTATACTCTATCACAGAGGGCGGCTCAAAAATTGAGAAAACAGATGTTTTCTACTGTAAAACTCTCGGATACGGCGCTCCCGAAAAGGCAGGCGGTCTGAATACTGTTTATATGTACGGAAAGCCCACACAAACAGATGCTGAGGGTATCTACCGTTCAACTGACGGCGGTAAGTCATGGGATTGCATTAACACAGACAATCTCTACGGCGGAACAGGAAACGGAAACTTCCTCGTAGGCGATATGGACGAATTCGGAACAGTTTATATGTCAACAGTCGGCGCAGGTATTGTTTGCGGAAAGCTTTCCGACGGCAATGCTGATCCAAAGCCTACAGATCCTCCTGCTCCAAAGCCTACAGATCCTGTCGGTGACGCTGTATATGGTGACGCTAACTGTGACGGCGATGTTACTATGGCTGACGCTGCTGCCATTTATCAGGCTCTCGGAAATTCCGATAAATACGCATTATCAGCACAGGGCGCTTTAAATGCCGACTGCTCAAATCCCGGAAACGGTCTTACAGCAGCTGACGCTCTTGCAGTTCAGAAATTAACTGCAAATATCATCACAAAGCTGCCTGAGGTTGTAGAATAAAATCATCTTATATAAATCTTAAAGGGTATCGGTTTTGAAATGCTCCCCTTTTGTTAGACAATGTGGTATAATAGAAATATACCCAAAAGAAGTCTAACGAAAGGGGGCATTTTTATGCCTAAAGGGAAACCAAACAAGAGATATACACCTGAATTCAAGATCATGGTCGTGGAA
>JAGAMB010000054.1 GCA_017624895.1 Ruminococcus sp.
AAAGGAGAGTTCCAGAGAGGAAAACCGTAGGGGAAAGAGGGAGTGCGGCGAGTCGCCGCTGACATTTTGTTCTAATGTTATATTACTTTAGATACAAGATTTTATTCTAATGTAAAATTTTGAGTAAGGCAAATTACCGGCAGGGGTACCCCGCACGATTTTTGTGCCAGTTTAATTTTCCCCTCCCTCATTCCCCGTAGGTTGTCCTCTTTGGTGATGAATTTCCCTTTTGTATTTATTATAAATAGAAAAATAAAGTTTAAGATGTTACAAGGTACTACGCAATAATAACGCATTAACGCAGAATTATTAATTCATAATTCTACATTCTTAATTCGCTTGGTACGCCTGAATGGAATCGAACCATCGCACATGGCGTCGGAGGCCACTGCTCTATCCACTGAGCTACAGGCGCATATAAGCATAAAATAATACCATATAATATTATATCAAAAACTCTTGAAATTTGCAATAGTTTATGGTATAATAGTTGTATAAAAATACGCTTTTTACATTTTTATATATGGAGGTGAACATTTGAATTATATTTACATTATAGTTGCACAAACAGGAACAAAACCTGCCCGACTATTCAGATTTGTGACAAAAAAACCATATAATCATGTTTCCCTCTCCAGCAGCGAGGATCTGTCAGAAATGTACAGTTTCTGCCGCACCTACCGCCCGTTTATTCTGCCTGCAACCTTTAACAGAGAAATAGTAGGAAAAGGTACTCTCGGTCAGTTTGATTTTATCCCATGCGAAATTTACCGGGTTAAGATAACTCCTCAGCAAAAAAAAGAATACAACCGCATTATACAACACTTTATGGATAACCGCAGAATATACTCCTATAATATTCTTGGTCTTGTTCCGCTTTATCTCAAAAAGAACTGGGCAAGAGATAAAAATTTCGTATGCTCACAGTTCGTAGCATACACAATGGAAAGAATAGGTATACCTCTCGAAAAACCGTTTTCTTTATATACTCCCGACGATTTCCGTCACTTTCCCAATGCCGAGCTTTACTACGCAGGGGAGCTTAACTGCTTCTACGATGATATTACATCACAGCCCGAATTTCTTTTCCCACGCACATTCAGCAGTACATAACGCTCTGCACTCCGCAGGCATAAGCATATAAGCGACGAAATACAAATCGCTTTCAGCAGAAAACATATCCGTTTCAAGCCGAAAGCTCCTGCCAATAAGCTGAACAGACGCTCCCTCCTGATCCACAGTAACTGCGGCAGCAGGTATCTTTTCATCGTTCATCTTATTATAGGAATTAGAATAGGAATACAAAAACATCCATATACCAATGGTCAGAATAAGGTACATAAGTACCCATCTGACCATATTTTTTTTGCTTGTCATTTATTTTTCATCTCCTCCAGAAGCCTGCAAAGCGAGCGCCCTATAAGCTGCCCTGAATACTGTACCTGTTCAAGGGTATTACCGTGTGAGCCTACCTCAATAAGCAGGCTCCCCGTTGTGAGATCCTGATTATAATGGCGGTAATCAAAAAGTATAGGCCTTGTAAATCCGGGATAATCGCCCTCGAACTGACGCTGCAGGGCTGCTGCAAATCGAAAATTCTTTATATAATCAGGCATACCGAGAGTTCCGTCGTCACAGCCTGATATTATCATAATCTGCGCCGCCTCTCTGCCGTCTATTTCAATGTACGGCTGAGCTGCAAAATCCTCCCCTGATATAGCGTCACGGTGAATATCAAGAACAACTTTTATCTCAGGATGCTCCTCAAGAATAGGCACAATACTCTCTCTGCTTCTGCCGTAAGAACCGTTATATGAGGGATAATCATGGATTTCTGTTACGTGGATAACACCTATTCCATTCGCTTCAAGCTCCGCCTGTATAGCATTCCCCACCATTATCATATTTTTTGTTTCGTCTGTAGTACGATAGTTAAATTCAGCGTCCATATTCTCTCTGACAAAAGGTTCAAAGCTTTCCGTTGTGTGGGTATGGTACAAAAGCACCTGCGGTTCAGCAGTATCGCTTATAGTAAAATCAGGAGCATTCCTGCTTTCTCTCAACAGCAGGTCATTTGAAAGGGTGGTTTTATTATTCACCTGACTGCCGCCGTCAAGATTGAAAAATGCATTTCCGCTGTATTTGCCATAGGTTGTACGAGTTATGCTTATACCCTTTGTCCACTTTTCGGGATAAGGCTTTTCACCGGGGTTATCCGACTCCATATCAAGAGGACTGACCAGCCGAACCTCACCGCTTCTCACCTCAGCATATACACCATATCCGTGGGAAAGCACCGTTTCTCCTGATAGCAAGTCCGCCCCTTTAAGCTTTGTATTCTTGCTAAAACTAACGTTTTCAGCAAAATTCTCCGCCGCTTCTTCCGGAAAATTAATTATCTCTGCTGCCGCTTTTACTCCTCTGACAGCTCCTGCAGCAGTAAGCGGCAGAGTAAGCAGAACAGTCCAGCGGATAATTCTTCCGATTATTTTTCTTTTGCGCCTTTTCATAATCCTCACCGACCTTATAATCTTATGATTGTCCCTCAGGAGAATTATATTCAATGAAAAGGCTTTTTATTACAAAGGCATATGATAAAGGCTGACACCATATTTTTTTATACGGTAAGAATTTCTCCTATAATTTATGAATATTTATATATTCAGGAGAGTGATAAAATGAACAGAAAGTATATGTCACAGAGCTTCATACATATTATTTTTACTGCTGCTGTTATTTTTTCAATAGGTGCAGCTCTGATTATATGGGGAAAGGCTTTGCTTACAAAGGCAGAGGAGCCTGTTCGCCTGCCTGTTATAATGTACCACAGCATTTATACAGATACGCCCACGGAATATGCTGTATCTCCTCAGCAAGTTGAATCCGACCTGCAATGGCTGAAAAATAATGACTATGAAACAGTCACGGCGGAGCAGGTCATAGCATACACGCAACACCGCGGAAATCTTCCTGAAAAGGCTGTTATGATTACCCTTGACGATGGCTTTTATAATAATCTGTCCGTTCTTGTGCCGCTGCTTGAAAAATATGATATGACGGCTGTTGTGTCCGTTGTGGGGAGCTATATCGACAATAACGCTGTAAAGGATCCACACAACCCGAAATATTCCTATCTGACATGGGAGGATATCGGGGAGCTTTTGCAATCGGGACGAATTGAAGCAGGAAATCACACTTATGGTATGCACTCCCTCTATGACGGCAGAATTGGCTGTGCTATAAGCGAAGGCGAAACGGAGGAGGAATATCATAAGGCGCTTTCAGATGATATACAGCGGCTTCAAGGGGAATTTCGTGAAAAAATCGGTTTCTCCCCTGTGATATTCACCTATCCTTTTGGCAGTATAAGCCGCGAGAGCCTGCCTGTTATACGTGACAGCGGCTTTCTTATGACGCTTACCTGCCGCGAAAGTGTCAACTATATCACACGAGAGCCTGACTGTCTTTACGGCATAGGCAGATATAACCGCAGCGGATTATACTCTACAGAGGAGTATATGGCGAAGTTGTTTAATTCATAATGCGTAATTCGTAATTATGTGGGTGACTGATATAATTTGTAGGGACACGGCGAGCCGTGTCCGCAATTTGCCTAATATAGTTGCATTTGTGTAGGGGCGGATATTATCCGCCCGAAATTAATTAACCTAATTTGTAGTCCTCGTTTTGTACTAATTCAAGATATTGAGAAGAAATATATTCCTTAGTTTTGAATTTCTCCCCTGCATACATCGAATTAACTGCAAAATGTTCAATTTCCGTATATGGTGCTATTTTCTTAACAATTCTTACAAGTTTGCTGTATAACTTTGTTATACTTTCAGAACGAGAAACCCAACTGCTGTCATTATATGTTCCCGTAGGCACATAAAGCCGATTTCGATAAATGCACTTAGAACTCTTATGCATAATCGAAAATCCTGCTTCAATGACTTTAATAAGCGAATCATATGAAATATGCTGATTTCCATTTATTACATCAATCTCAATATCACCCAACTCCTCCAAATGAAAGAAGTAATCACAGCAATTTTCTTTAATTATATCCAACGTATTTCCGCAGGATAATTGCCATTTTCCATTTTCTTTCGAATGTCTGTAAATAACACAACCACTATCAATGGCAGCCTGTGCAACCTTTAAAAAATCTGTATATCCCATATAATAGTTTATCTGCTTTCCCATAAATACCCTCCGCATATATAAAAGTGCTTCTGAACCATAATTCAAAAGCACCTTTGCAATAATCAAATTGTTACAACTCCACAGGAGTTTCACCAAATTCAGGCTCAGGCATTTCCTCGTCACCGTAGAAATAATCGTAATCGAAGAAATCCTCGTCCTCAATAGGAGTATTACTGCTGTCATACTCCTCCTCTGCTTCAGATATTAAAGAACCGTACAGCTTCATATAATAATCAAAGAACTCGTCAAAGCCGTCATAACCCATAATAGACCAGTACCAGTCATACTTGTCATCGTTGTACTTCACAAGCTCATCGGGAATTTCACCGGTTTCGCTGTATTCCTCGTAGTATTCAGGCGTCTGTACCATCATATTTGTCAAACCTGTACTCAGCTCTCCAAGGAATATCTGTGAAATAAGCAAAACTACAAGGGTAACAGATGATATAACAACACCTGCAATGGCAAATCCCTTTCCCCTCCACTTGTTCGCAAGAGAAACTATACCAAACACCAGAGAGGCAATAATGGAAATATAACTGCAGCAGCAGCAAAAAATTACATTGCAGATGCTTATGATAAAGCTTGCCAGCGCCGCCCATATAGGCTTGTTTTCCTCGGATGTTGTATAAAACTGATTGTATGGATCGCTGTGAGGCTCTCCGTTTGGCTGATTGAAATTATAATTGTTATTCATATTCTCGTTGTAATCTTCCATATTTTTATTTTCCTATTAATAATCGCTTTCCCACGTCCAGCTTCTTATTTCAAGCTCGTCCAGATTATATGGTGTACGCTGATACACACAGTAATTCAGCCAATTTGAAAACATAAGGTTAGCCGTACATCTCCACGAAAACACAGGTGTATTCTCAGGATTATCCTCAGGGAAGTAATTGTAGGGCAGCTGTATGTCAATACCCTTGTCAAGGTCACGGAAATATTCAGCAGCGATAGTATCACGATCATATTCCGAATGGCCTGTAATGAAATACTGTCTGCCGTTTTTGTTGGCTATGATATGAACTCCGGAAAGCTCGGAGCTTGTGAGAATTTCAAGCTGCGGCTCTTTTTCTATATCCTCACGGCGAACCTCGGTATTTCTGCTGTGGGGAACAAAAAATATATCGTCAAAGCCTTTGAGCAGCTGACTGTTCTCCACCTCAGCCTTATGTGGGAAAATTCCGAACATCTTCTGTGGAAGCTCATATTTCGGCACACCAAAGTGATAATACAAGCCTGCCTGCGCTGCCCAGCATATGTGGAGGGTTGAAAATACGTGGGTTTTCGACCACTCAAATATCTCCTTGATTTCCTCCCAGTAGTCAACCTTTTCAAAATCAAGCAGCTCAACAGGCGCACCTGTAACAATCATACCATCATAACGGCGGTCTTTTATTTCCTCAAAGGTCTTGTAAAACGCCTCCAGATGATGACTTGATGTATTCTTGGACGTATGGGATGCCATTTGCAGCAGGTCAATATCCACCTGCAGCGGTGTATTGCTCAGAAGCCGCATAAGCTGACATTCCGTTTCGATTTTCTTAGGCATAATATTAAGAATAATAACTTTAAGGGGGCGGATATCCTGATGCTCCGCCCTCTCCTTTGACATTACAAATATATTTTCCTCCCCAAGCGTTTTAAACGCAGGTAACTCCGATGATATTCTTATGGGCATATTATCCCTCCGTATTCCTATTTTTATTTTTGCAGGATTCGCAGCTGTTCATAAATCCGTTCAGATTTTCGCAGATAACCTCGCCCTCTGCAAGAAATTTAAGCCTTACAAGATTGGTATATTTCCCTTCGTCAGGCAGGCTGAATTTCATAACGTCAATACCTTTAAGCACGCTTTTGAACATAACTGAACGCACAAGGCCGTCACAAAGCATAAGGTCGCCGCCGTCATCGTAATCGTAAACTATGGTTTTCTCGGCTTCATATGCATATGCAATAAAGCCGATTGATCTGCCGCCGTCCATCGCCTCGGTTATGTGGGCGATGTTATCTCCTGCCGCCTCTATGATATGCTCATAGCCTGCGGTATCAAATTTTTCCTGTATCTCCAGCATATCTCTTATTTCTCCTTGCCGATAGCTGTTCTCAATGCTCTCAGCTCATCAGCTGTAAGCTCGCGCCACGCGCCGGGTTTAAGCATACCAAGACGGAGAGGGCCTATGCTTACACGGCGAAGTCTTGCAACTTCAAGTCCCACAGCCTCACACATCTTACGAATCTGGCGATTTCTGCCCTCACGGATAGTCATAAGAAGCACAACTCTGCCCTGCTGTTTCTCCTTTACAACAACATTTGCAGGAAGCGTCATTCTGCCGTCAATTTCAACTCCTCCCGAAAGCTGAACAAGCTGCTCATCGCTTATATCAGGGCGGACTGTTACACGGTATGTCTTTGAGATATGGCGGCTTGGGTGCATTATGCTGTTGGCAAACTCGCCGTCATTCGTAAAGAGAAGAAGTCCCTCGGAGTTTCTGTCAAGTCGTCCTACGGGGTATACACGCTCCTCAACTTCATCAAGCAGATCCATAACACAGCGGCGGTCAAGTTCATCTGACACCGTTGTAACGTAGCCACGGGGCTTATTCATCATAATATAGACAAAATTTCTCTTTCTGGGCATATAAATGCGCTCACCGTCAATAGTAATAAGATCGTGAAATCCGCATTTATCTCCCAATTTTACGGGATGTCCGTTAAGCTTTACTCTGCCCTTTGAAATAAGCTCCTCTGCTTTTCTACGTGAGCAGTAGCCGCTGTCAGCTATCATTTTCTGAATTCTTATCTTTTCCATTAATTAAATATATCCTTTACTTTCAATATAATTTTTTCCAATTTATTCATTTCGGGCTTTGTTTCAGCCAGCTTATAATCAGCGTCCTCCGCCGCATAAAGGGGAAGTCGTTTCAGCTCCCTGCCATCGTCCGAAATTATCAGCTCAGCCGCCATATCGCCTGCTTTTACAGGTGCATAGACAAAGGGCGGAGCTGCAACAGTATATCTGAAATCAGCAGTATTACGCTGATATACAGTAAAATCGTCAATTTCCTCCCCCACCGTCACAGAGAGGGTTTCCTTGTGAGAACCTGCAAGATCAACATACATCTCACAGGGAATACAAAGCTTTTCTGATTTCACCTTTTTGAAGCAGTCATCATAAAGCTTCATATGATCGTTCCAGTCATCGGGAGCATTGAGAGTAACGCATATAAGCCGCTTTCCCTCACGCTCACAAGCGGACACAAGGCAGCGTCCCGCTTCATCGGTGAAGCCCGTTTTTACGCCGTATGTGCCGTCATACATAGACAAAAGCTTGTTTGTATTTTTAAGCCATCGGGTATAGGGCGGATTGCCGTACTCCAGCTTTATTGTTTCAGAGGAGCAAATCTCTCTGAAAAGGTCGTTTTTCAGCGCCTCAGCAGCAAGGATTGCCATATCCTCAGCGGAAGAACCATGTCCCGTTCCCTCCAGTCCGGACGGAGTTACAAAATAGGTTTTAGTTAAGCCGAGCTTCTGCGCCCTGTCGTTCATAAGCTCCGCAAACCCCTCCATACTTCCTGCAATTTCAACTGCTGCGGCATTAGCGCCGTCATTGCCTGATGGCAGGAGCATTCCGCAGGCAAGGGCATATTTGGTGACGATATCACCCTCCTGCAAGCCCATAGACGAACCCTCGACTTTAATAGCCTCGGAGTCCACCGTAAACGGCTCATACAAATCACCGCTTTCAAGGCAAAGAAGCGCAGACATAATTTTTGTGGTACTTGCCATGGGGAGTTTTTCTCCGCTGTTTTTTGAGTAGACGATCTCCCCTGTATCAGCAGATACAACAACGGCAGCCTTGGCGGATACCTCAATATTTTCAGCATAAGCCGCAGTTGGTCTGATTAAACACAGACACCCCACGGCAGCAACAAAAACAGCAATTTTTTTCATAAAAGCACCTCCACTAATAATTATGTGGAAATGATTTATATTATGATATTATCAGTCGCTGATAGTAACATCGGCAGGAGCTTCTTCTGCTGCTCCGCCCTTTTTCTTTGCAATAATGCCCTGAATTTTCTCAACAATTCCCGGAACAGCATTTACAGCTGAGCTTATAGGATCGTTTCCTGAATCCATACCCACCATTTTTACAGAACCATCGGGAGAGATAACGAGAAATCCCTCAGGCTTTATGCTTACTCCTGCACCTGCTCCGCCGCCGAAAAGCTCCTTATCATACTTTGAGGGCAGATCTGAACCGCCTGACGCAAAGCCGTAGGACACCTTAGAAATCGGGATAACAGTTGTACCATCGGGAGTTGTAATGGGATTTCCGATAATTGCGCTCGTATCAGCCATTTCCTTGATTTTTTCCATAGAAATGCCTAAAATCTCATTTATAGTTTTCTTTTCTGAAGCCATAATTTATTACCTCGCTTTTCTTAATTGTCTTTTAGACGGGATTAATACTCTGAATAAATATATTATCAGGAACTCAATTCCTGCAATAACCACAGTTATAAGACACAAACTGACTTTCAGCGATACGTCCCATTGGCTTTTTTTCTGTCCGAACAATGGGTTTATATCCACCGTTTTCAGCTTGACGTTGAATAAAACGCTTAGCCAGGCGATGAGATTATAAATCGTGCCGCTTATTTTTCCGTAGTTAAGGGCGCACTTATATGCGTCCTCGTTGGCTATAAAGAAATCAATGTAAAGCTGACTGATTTTTATTCCCTTGAATATTTTCAGCACAGGGCGGTCAGCCGCCTCCCACAGACCAATGATAAATTCAAGCTTTGATTTCTTTTCCTTACCCGAATTACCTGGTTTTACGGGCTTTTCAGGCTTCAAGGGCTGTTCGGGTTCAGCCGTAACCTCCTCAGCCTCGACAGTTTCGGGAGTTTCTTCAGCTTCCTCGACAATATTTTCTGCTGTTTCAGCTTTTTCCTCAACAGCTTCAGGAGTTTTCTCTGCATCCGTTTCCACAGCTGTTTCCTCTGTTTCAGCGGAATTTTCCTCAAATGGCGGTTTATCCTCAGCCTCGTCATCTTTCTTTGAGTCAGCCTTTTTCTTTTTCCATTCAAGAAGCTTATTCACAATGCCTTTTCCCTTTGAATTGAACACGGGCAAAAAGGCGAATTTCACGCTGTAAGCCACTTTTCCGCCTATATAGCTGACGCTGACGGACGCAGGCAATATGAGTATCAGCAGAATAATTCCCAACAGGGCGAGAATTATCCATAATAATATTTTGAGTATGATCATTTCATCGCCCCTTACGTTAAAATATGAGATGTATCAGCTGTCAAGGTCAAATTCAAGCTGCTCCTTTTCCCTGAAATCGGAAAGAGGAGGAAGCTCTGCAAGTGAGGCAAGTCCGAAACTCCGCAGAAAAACCGAAGTTGTACGGTAGACTATAGGCTTTCCGGGGACATCAAGTCTGCCTGCCTCCTCAACAAGTCCTTTTTCCATAAGATTATTCACAACAGATGAGCTGTCAACGCCTCTGACGTTTTCCACAAAGCCCTTTGAAACAGGCTGATTGTAGGCAATTATTGTAAGTACCTCCATCGCCGCATTTGAAAGAGGCACATTCTTTTTCGTTTCAAGCACCTGTCTTATCTGCGGTGCATATTCCTCACGGCTGCACATCTGATAGCTGCTATCAAGCTTTTTTATGATAATGCCGCTGCCATAATCGTCATATCGTTCATTGAGAAGCCTTACAAGAGATGGCAGGGTTCCAACATCAACAGCAGAAGCCTCCGCAAGACGATAAAGTTCAACAGGCTCTCCGCTTGCAAAAAGTATAGCCTCTATTGCTCCGAGTTTCTCTTTGATTTCCAACGTCTGCGCCCCTCTCTGTTTTTATCTCCCTTGAAGTAAATCAGGGTATTGTCATCGCTTATGCTTATTCTGCCGAAGCGTGTAAGCTCCAGCACCGCAAGAAAAGTGGCTACTCGCTCCGACCTGTCAGTAACTCCTGCATAAAGCTTGTCCATTGCACATTCCCCTGTTGAATAAAGCTCGCGGAGGATATGGACAACCTTTGTCAAAACGGGTACAATTCGCCGCTTCACAACGGAATTTATCTTATTTTCGATATTTACACGTTTATTTTCCGGTTTGATTTTTTTCACCGATATGCCCTTATATGCATTAACAAGCACCTGCGGCTCGTGAACGAGGTTGTATGTCATATCCGCCTCGATTTTCATAGGCTGTCGGACAAAAACATCTCCGCCGATATTTTTTTGAGCCAGCGCCGTCGCCGCAAGCTTACACAGGGAAAGCTCGATAAGCTCGCCCTCCAGTTCCTTTTTCAGCTGTTCAGCTTCCTCAGGCTTGGGCAGAAGTGCTGCCGTCTTGATATATATGAGCCTTGCTGCCATTTCGAGAAATTCCCCTGCAAGCTCCAAATTCATAATATGGGCTTCCTCAATGAAAAGAAGATACTGCTCTAAAAGCTTAGATATCTCAATGTCGTAGATATTCAGCTTATGCTTTGAGATTAGGGCAAGAAGAACATCAAGCGGCCCCTCAAAATTTTCCAGTTTATATGTTATTACTGCCATATTACATAAAGACAAAATACTGCCACACAGTTGTGAACTGAAGCCCTAAATCAACAGTAGCTATCAGTTTTAAAAGCGGATCAAATCTTCCCTGTGTAAGATCTCCAATGAAGAAAAGGAACAGCATCAGATAAAATGAAACCTGATCAACAATTCGCTTATTACGATGATACCAGGCAGCAAATTTCTTGCCTGCAATATGATAAAGCAACGTAAATCCGTCCATTCCGGGGAAAGGCAGAAGATGAAGTACCGCAAGGCTTACGCTTATTGAAGAAAGAAGCTCTAATATTCGGGCAATTGCCACACCTGCCATACTATTAACGAAAATACTGACAGTCATAGCTATATTACGGCAGATTATTGACATAAGCAGAAGCGTGAGGGGACCTGCAAGCGCGAGAATAATTATACCTGCTTTTGAATTCTTCATACGGAGATAATTTATAGGCATAGGCTTTGACCAACCAAATCCTATGAGCATAATCATAAGAGAACCAAGCAAATCAAGATGTGCCATAGGATTAAGAGTTATACGGCCTGCCGACTCAGCAGTATCATCACCAAGTTTTTTCGCAATAGCGCCCTTCGCACAGTTGACTATGGGCAGAACAAGCAAAAGCATCATTGCTCTTGAAAAATATTTCATAAAAAAATTAAGCATATCATAATCCATAATTATACCTCGCTTTATAGTTTCTCATTGAATAGTTACTTTTATTATACTACAAATCAAGGAATATTTCAAGACTTACACAGAAATTTCATAATTCCACGGCTTTGCAAAAAATAAAGGACAGTCCGCAGACTGCCCTAAATTCTCTTAATGTAATTAAGCTCTTTCTACCTTACCAGAACGCAGGCATCTTGAGCAAGCGTAGATATGACAAGGAGTACCCTTGACGATAGCCTTAACGCGCTTTACATTAGGCTTCCATGTTCTGTTTGTGCGTCTGTGAGAGTGTGACACCTTAATTCCGAATGTAACTCCCTTTCCGCAAATACTGCACTTTGCCATCAGGCTGCACCTCCTTACCTTAAATCATAGCTTTTATACAAGCCAAATAAGCTTCTAAAATAGCAACATTAATATTATAGCACATACTTTCAGAAATTGCAAGCTTTTTTTTAAAAAAAACCAAAAAAATTTTTTTAGACGCGAGCAGTCCCCTGCGCCGAGTGCGTAAGGGACTGTTCAAGGAGTTCAGAAAATATCTTATTTTACGTTTTCAGCAAGCCCCGGAAGTCCTTGTGCCTTTACATCCTTTGCAACAAGACCAGCCACGATGTTTGCACCCTTTTCACAGAAGTGTGTACCATCTGTAGAGCCTGATACTGCACCCATAAGGTGGTATCCCTTTGCTGTATCATATCCTACTGAATTATAATGCTTAACCATAATTGAGTTAAGATCAATACAAGGAACGTCATACTTAGCTGAAAGCTTCTTGCAAGCGTCGCAATATGTTGTGTAGCTGTTTACGAATTTACCGCCTGAATATGCCTTCATTCCGATAACTGTTGTTACAAGTATGGGAGTTGCGCCCTTTGCCTTCGCTGTCTTGATAAACTCTGTCATATACCATTCGTAAGTTCCCTTGGAAGGATTGTCGATATTTCCGCCGATAGGTGCATATCTGTCAGCATTTGCCTTTCCTGCGTCATTGATCGCAAACTGGATCATTACGTAGTCGCCTTCCTTGAGGCTGTTAACGATTGTATCCCATCTGCCCTCGTCATAGAACTTCTTTGTAGAACGTCCTGCAAGTGCCTGGTTTGATACTGTTACATTATTGTTGAAATAACTCTGGAGATAATATCCCCAGCCCTGCTGAGGTGCATATGATGCCTTATAGCTCTGAACTGTGGAGTCACCTGCAATGAAAATTGTAGGCTTTGAGCTTACAACAGGCTTCTGCTCGTCTGCTGGGTCATAAACCTCTGCATATGGTTCATCTGTAAGTGTAAGCTTGATATAATCAAAGTTAGGACCGCCATCTGCTGTTGCAGATACAAACTGAATTGTATTCTTTCCTGCATTAAGAGGAAGAACGATACCAAACTCTGTCCACTCTGTCCAAGCACCTGTGCCTGTGAATGACTGCATCCAGTAATTATTCTTATCGCCGTTTACATATACCTTCATCTTACGGTCTTTTTCTGAACCGTTAGCAAAGCGGATATGTGTATGATAGTTGCCCTTTTCGGGTACGTCAACTGTAAATGTGATTTCGCTGTCAAGCTCATTGTCAAGGTTTACATAGCCTTCAGCCTTTGTAAAGCCCTCGTTTGTTGTTTCTGTAACACCCTTTGTCCATGTCTGGTCAACGGCGAAATAACGTGAATCTGCTTCTGTTGAAACAACAGGAGCTGCTGTTGTTGTGGGAGCAGTTGTTGCAGCAGGCTTATAAACGGGAAGTGTTTCAATTCCTGCTGTTACCTTCTGAATAAAAATAGCGTCATCTGCTGTTATGCCGCCGCCTGTAACGTCAGCATTCTTTGCACCGCGCTCTGAGAGAGCATACTTATCCTGATTTCCAAGGAACTGGAAGATAGCAGCTGCGTCAGACATAGTAACAACACCATCACAGTTAGTATCACCGAGATAGATGTTGCCATCTGCCGGAGGCTGTGTTACAGGAGGCTCAGTTGCAGGGGGATTTGTTGCAGGGGGATTTGTTGTAGGAGCTTCACCAATTAAAGCCTTTTCGATTATCCAGTCCTGACAATTTGAACCGTTTACTTCCCACTGCTGAACATTTGCACCTGCTTCAGTTGAACCGCTTTCAACTTCAACTGCGGAAGCATCTCCTGAAACCTTTGTGCGTATCTTATATGAGCCGTCAGCGTTCTTTGTAAACTTGAACTGCTGATTATTGCTTTCCTTAAAGTTGTAAAGTGATACATTCTGTCCGTTTGTTGCCTTGTTTGCAGCAACATCAAGAGCAATAGTATCAGAAAGTGCAGAGAAAACAAAGTAGTAACCATCACCGGCTGATTTCAGCTTCCATACATTATGAGCTGAATTTCCGTTCTTGCCCCACTGCTGAACATTAGCACCGCTTTCAGCCTTAGCCTCAGCAACCTCCATATACAGACCGCTGTTTACGTTCTTGAAAGAATATGTAACGCTTTCATCGAAAACTTCAGCTGTAAGAGAGCTTGAAGGAGGATTTGTTGCAGGAGGATTTGTTGTGGGAGGTGTTGTGCCGCCTGCTGCCTTGAAGTCGTGGAGCTTTGCAACAAGCTCTGCAAGCTTCTTGGCGCCCTTCATGCTCTGGTGGAGTTCATCGGCTGTACCGTCATTCTTTGTAGCATAGTATTCAGCCATACCCTTATAGCCGATACCTACACCGAAGTCCTGCCATGCCTTGAACAGGTTCATAACCTCTACGCCCTGTGCCTTACCAACCTGATCCATTTCACCGGCAAACCAACGGCTGTTAAGGAGAGGATTCTTCTGAAGGTCACCACGGCGTCCCTGCTGTTTTACAAGAATAACCTCAACACCCTTTGCCTTTGCCTTTTTAACCATATCGGTAATGTAGGTTGCATATTCGGCACCCTTATAATACTTTGAGTCATTGATGCCTATAGCAATAAGGTAAACGTCGCCTTTTTTACCATATTTTTCAACGGGCTTGAACTGACCTGCATCTATAAATCCCTTAGCATACTGACCTGACGCAGCAAGATTTCTTACCTGCCAGTAGTCAGTATCAATATTATCACCGAGGAACTGTCCCCAGCCGTGCTGAGATTTTTCAGACACATTATAATAGCTTGCAACAGTAGAGTCACCGCAGATCCAGATTGTAGGATCAGTTTCTCCAGTTGTATTGATCTGAGTTACTTCAATAGCAGAAATTGAGAAAGCTGTTCCTGATTTTCCGGCACCTGCCTGAACTTCAAGGCTTCCGTCTGTGACAGGTATCTGTATTGTTTCAACAGCGTTATTGCCTGTCAGGTTGATCATCTGAGGAATACCCTCAATATTGATCGTTGTACGTGATACATTTCCTGTTACAACCTTTACTTCATATGTACCCTTAGGAAGATCCACCTTGAATACATTGCTTGAAGAAGTATTGTTGAACTGAACGGCATCAGAGTAAGCGCCTGAGCCTTTAGCTGCAACATTTGATACATTGCCTGTACTTGTAAATCCGTAGCCCTTTGAAGCGCTGTATGCATCCTTTGCCGATACACCTGTGTATCCGCTGGCTGCACCTGAGCCGCCCAAGTCAAATTTCCAGTTGCCGCCTGCAGCCTGAGCAGTTACAGGGTTCTGCGGAGCAGTTCCCAGACCTGCAAAAGCTGTAAGAGAAAGAGCAGCAGAAGTAAGTCCGCTTATCAGCTTTTTGATTTTCATAATAATCATTTCCTCCTGTTAATTATCCGCAATGACTTTGTTTTGTTGCACAGAGAATAATGTTAAATAATGTAAAATCTGTGCAAATCATCCATGTTTTACATTAATTTAATTATATCACATTATTTTCACAAAGTCAATCCATTAATTATGCACTTTTCTATCAACTTTATGATATTTTTTCACCTTATAAAAAAAGCATAAAAATATATGCATAATAATCTTTTGTACATAAAGATTATTATGCATATCAATTGAATTTTGGATATTTTAAGTTGAATATAGCTAAATTTCAACACCGGAATTAAGCAAAATCACTATTTTTTTATTCACTTTTTTCCATGACTTTTTCTTAAAGCATAAATTTGATTTTTAATACAATTTCAAAATATGATAAATTTGAATATCAACTACCACACTTTTATGATATTATTGAATATTTTCCTGCTGATCAATCATATTACCAAGAAACAAAGGTTATCGCCTGACGTCCCATTTCCTCATAGCGCTTTTCAACAATACTCCGTTTATATGGTGTAAATGCGTCTTTCAGAGGATCATGAATGTAATAATATTCATCATCGTATCCAACAAGCACCATACAATGCTCATTAGAAAGCCATGTAAACTCCTCGTCCGTTTCATCTATAAGCCATGTAGATTCTTCACTTTTTTCAATCGGCATCATATTGATACTTGCCCATATTATCACAGGCTGTCCGCTATCAATATACTTATCGCAGATATCAGGCAATGAGCAGTCATCAATTGCATATGCAATGCAGGATTCGTTCTCGAAATACTTTTTCAGAGCCTTGCATACAGCACCGGCATAACAGCCGTAACCGGTATTCTTACGCGGATCGCCAACGAAAACTTCATTCGGATCTCCGCCGTAAAGCTTGCCGTTTTTATACTCAACAACAGAAGTTTCCATATATCCGCTTTCGATAAGCTCCAAAGGCTCGATTTCATAGCCGTAATACGTCATAACCATTGCCGTGCTGACAAGCTCGCAGCCTGTGGGATATTTTTCCTGCGATATATAGGGAACCTCAATGCACTCAGGCGTCTTTTTATCCGAGTGTTTTTTTTCAGCTTTTTTCGGCTCCGTCGTTTCCGCTTCCGTGGTTTTTTCCGTAGGAGCTTCTGTCTGCTCCTCACCGATATCTGAAATTTCCGACGAAACCTCTGTGGGAGCTTCTGTTGTTCCCTTATCAGGCGAATTATTTTCTACAGTATTAATACGACTCTCACAGGAGCAAAGAATTGCTGCCGCTGATATCGCCAAAACAATTTTAATTATTTTTAACATAGCTTACACCATTATTTTACAGCGCAACTCCATTCAGATGATTATCCGAGAACGATTTTTCTTAAAGTATCAGCCTTGTCTGTTTTCTCCCATGCAACGCCTAACTCTTCACGCCCCATATGACCGTATGCTGCAAGCTGACGGTACTGAGGCTTTTTAAGTTCAAGCATATTTACAATAGCTGACGGTCTGAGGTCAAATGTCTGAGAAACCGCCTCGGAAATAGCTGCCTCATCAGCCTTGCCTGTGCCGAATGTATCAACAAGAATTGAGATAGGCTTTGCAACGCCGATAGCGTATGAAAGCTGAACCTCGCACTTGTCAGCAAGTCCTGCTGCAACTACATTCTTAGCGATATAACGTGCTGCATAAGCCGCAGAACGGTCAACCTTAGAAGGATCCTTTCCGCTGAATGCGCCGCCGCCGTGACGGGAATATCCGCCGTATGTATCAACAATGATCTTACGTCCTGTAAGACCGCTGTCGCCCTGAGGACCGCCGACAACAAAGCGTCCTGTAGGATTAATGAAAATCTTTGTATTCTCGTCCATAAGCTCAGCAGGAATTACATCACGGATAACGTATTCCTCAATATCACGGCGGAGCTGGTCAAGAGAAATATCTGCAGAGTGCTGAGAAGATACAACAACAGCGTCAACTCTTACAGCCTTGTCATCATGATACTCAACAGTTACCTGTGACTTTCCATCGGGACGGAGATAGCGGAGAGTGCCGTCCTTACGCACCTCTGTAAGCTTTAAAGAAAGCTTGTGCGCAAGGGAAATAGGCAGAGGCATAAGCTCAGGAGTTTCATTGCAGGCATAGCCGAACATAATTCCCTGATCTCCCGCGCCATTGGAAAGACCATCATTTTCGCCGTTTTCCTCACGGTACTCGTAAGCCTCGTTTACACCCATAGCGATATCGGGGGACTGCTCGTCAATAGTTGTAAGAACTGAACAAGTGTGGCAATCAAAGCCGTATTTTGCTCTGTCGTAGCCGATCTCCTCTACAACCTGTCTTGCAATCTTAGGAATATCCACCTTAGCCTTTGTGGTGATTTCGCCCATACACATAATCATACCTGTTGTAACAACAGTTTCGCAGGCAACACGGGAATTTTCGTCCTGTTCAAGCATTGCGTCAAGAACAGCGTCTGAAATCTGGTCGCAGATTTTATCGGGATGTCCCTCAGTTACTGACTCCGATGTGAAAAATACTTTTTTCATTGATTTAACCTCCATAAATTTCAAATTCCGAGATGAAAAAAAGCGTCCTCAATGGGACGCTCTGAATTGAACTTATTCACAGCTCCTCATCTTCCGGATATACCGCAGGATTTGGCACCGTCGCGCTGATTTCTCAGGCAGGTTGCCGGGCTTCACAGGACCTGTTTCCTCAGCCACTCTTGATAAGGTACTGATTTATTATACTATATTTGTCGAGGTTTGTCAATAGCGGGAGGAAATTTTTTTGCCTATGGTTGAAATGAAATTATGTGCTAAAATGCGGTCAGGGTTGCTGACCGCAGAAATTAAAATTAGCTATATAATCCACAACCAACTAAAACAATTCAAAAACTAATTATAAAACTCGTTTTCATAATCTCTAATTGCTTCTATAACTTCCGCATTATTTGAACATTTAGCTTGTGTAATTGCCCAATTTAGCATTTCATCAGAAATGATTTTTGACAGTTCCATAAATCTTCGGCTCTCCCATTCATCATTAAAATCAATACAAACACTTGCTAAATCATAAACATAATTTAACAATAATTTGCTATCAATTGCAGTTAAAAAATTTCTGGAAATAGTAATAAGCAAATGATTTGTAGCCCAACATGCATATTCTAAAAGAAGTTTGATCAACGCTTCAATCTTATCAGAATCCAAAGAATATATATCACTAATATTATTATATATATCCTTTCCTGCAATTCCATTCATTTCCTCTGATATTTGCAACTCATATGGATGCATTATTTTTTCACCTCTTATTTCTTTAATGTTTTTATCCACGTTTTAGCTTTTCCGCATCCTATAAGTTGGTCGTGATGACTAAAACATAAAAAATATGATAAAACTTCATCAAAGACATAGAATTCAAACGAAGATGTTTCTTCGAGTAATATTTTCAAATCTTTTCCCGAATTTACTTCTACAACAAACCATCTGTCAAATTCATTAAACATCAATAAACAATGATTTTCGCCAACAAAGCTATCAATATAACTCCAACCGTCACAATCATTAATAAACTCTGCATCTGCCATATCTTCCCATAGAAATGAGGTCTTTAAATTTTTGATAATATATTTTTCATAAATCAATTCAATTTTCTTCTCAACCTCAATAGAAGATAAAACCGACACCGTTAAATTCATTTCTTCAGCTACTGATAACACTTCATCTAATGTTCTATCCATAATTCCCTCCACTACAATACATCCTCTGCCTCAAAGTTATATACCATGATTGGCAATTCAAGAAATTCATATCTGATTGATTCTGTTGCATTAACTTAATAAATATTGTAACATATTGCATCTTTAATTGCAAGTGTTTTTATGCCAATCCCTAAAATGCAGCAGGGCAATAAATCTAACAGGACTTTCTGATTTTGTTGTTAATGATACGTTTACACAGTTGTCGAAAAACATAAATTTCGTACCGAAATTACAGACTGCCAAGGCAGCCCCTACACAAAACATCGTAAAATAGCCACTTTGTATGGACAGGTTGTGCCGTGTCCGTTATACAAAACACCTTTTCTGCAAACTGTACGGTCAGGGCTACTGATCGCAGAACCATTAAAAACGCTTGACATTAGTGTTTATTTTTCCGGAACATATACCTTTATAGCTTCATTATCGCCATCTTTAAAGACATAAATTTTTCCGCATTTGGGACATTTCCACACTTCATATTTAGGAGCAGGAATTTTCCATGTTTCAATAGTATCAAATTTTAAGATTTCGTCCCATTCTTCACCTGTGTAAACAAAAAGTTCAACATCATTAGGAACAGTCGAATTTGAGAGCAACTCTCCACATGAACAAGTCATTTTAGCCATATTATTTTACTCCATAGATAATGCTTTCATTTCTGAACTTCTCCAGCCGTATCAGCTGTTCATTATCAGGCTCGCTAATGCCGTTTTTGTAGTTATAGCCGAATTTGCGGTAAAACTCAACAGCTGTTATAGAAGCAGGTATCTCAATTCGCTTAGAACGGAGGAAATACTCATCATTTTCCACCGCATTTATAAGCTGTCTGCCGATACCTTTTCCCTGATAATCGGGGTGAACGAAAAATGTAAACAGACACGCCTCGTCTTTTTTATCCCAGTAATTCCCGATAAATACACAGCCTGCAATCTTTTCACCATCGCAGTAAACATAGCCATTTGTCCAGCTCATACGGTTAATGAGATATTGTTCATTGAAAACAAGAACATCCGCTTCGATACGTTCCGCAGAATAATCCTTGATATTTGTTGTTCTGAGGGTATGAGCAACAAGTTCTGAAACCTCTTTTGCGTCCTCTTTTGTAAAATTTCTTATCATACTGCACCTCACTTGTTTTTTCTATATCCTGTAGGTGTTACCCCCACAATTTTCTTGAATTGCCGCATAAAATGCTCCTCGTTATCGTAACCGCACATAGCCGCCACCTGCGATACGGTACATCCCGTTTCGCTGAGGATTTCCTTTGCCTTCTCAATTTTGCCGTTTATCACATCCGTCATACATGAAACCCCGAAAAGCTCGCGGTAGATATGCTGAAAATAGGAACGTGACATATTTACCGCCGCCGCCATAGTGTCAACATTCCACTTCATCTGCGGATTGCGGTAAACTCTCTCTCTCAACTCAATAAGGGAGCTGTAATGCGGATCAGCCGCAGACTGCATAATTTCGCGGTTAAATCCATTTTCCGAAGCCTTGATAAGCAGGGTTTTCATCATCAGGTCGATCATTTTGATCCTGCGGCTGTTTGTTGAGTAAAATTCTGTGGTTATATTGCTTATAAGTCGGCTGATGAACTCCCATTCCGTATGAAGTAAAGGGACATTGTACGGTATTTCAGCGAAATCCGCCATTTCAGAATCCCCCTCCGCATCAAAGAGGATCCAGTCGCAAACAAGACAGTCCTCAACGGCAGAATAGACGATATCCTCACTGCCGTCGAATATCATCAAAGTGTTCTCAGGAAAGATATCCTTGCCGATTCGTACTGTCCTCCGCGCAAGAAGAAGCAGATAAACCCCACGTTCTCCCTGCTGAAAAAAAGAATAGCCGCTGTCATATACACAGCTCCAACCAACAGCACGGATATTCACAAAATCACTCCTTTTCCGCTATAAATCGCCATTCAACGTTTTTCCAATACTCCCCTGCATAATCAATTCCGACTCTTGGAGCTGTTTTCAGTTTCGGTCTGAAGCCGTCGTCCTCCAGCCACACGCGGTCATTTCCGCAAATTTTTTCGCCATTAAAGCTGCCGTCAATCTGCAAATATTTCGTCAGCTTGGCAGGGCCGTTTTTCTCCGTACCACAGCGGAAAAGCACTCCCTGAGGCTGCTCTCGCTTCCCTGTAATAACATTCATCAGCCAATGCATACCATAGCAAAGATAGACATAAATGATACCGCTTTCGCCGTAGAGCAGCTCCGTTCGCTTGGTACGCCCTTTTGAAGCATGGCAGCCGAGATCCTCCTCGCTGCGATATACCTCAGTTTCCGCAATTCTCTCGCGGATAATCGTGCCATCATCAAGCTTTCGGGCGATAATCTTCCCCACAAGATCAGGAGCAACATCCAAAGCATCACGATTGAAAAAATCCTCATTAAGTTTCATAATCATATTATACTTTCAGTTTATTAACAAATTCCTCATCCGGCTTCACAAAAGCGGTCTTGTAATTCGTGAAAATCACCTTTCCGGGCTTTGCTCCCGACGGTTTTTTCACAAATTTTGCAAGGCAATAATCAACAGGCACAAGATTTGATCCTCTGCCCTTGCTGTTATATGCTGCAATGATCGCCGCTTCCTCAATCGTTTTATCAGGCGGCATTTCGCCATCAGTCACAATTATAACGTGTGAGCCTGTGATAGCCTGTGTATGCAGCCAGATGTCCGATTTTTCGGCAAATTTCATTGTAAGCTGGTCATTCTGATGATTATTTCTGCCAACTAAAATCGTATACCCGTCTGTAGATCTGTACTCCAGCGGCGGCAAAGCTTTCGGAGGTTTGGCCTTATTGCCTGACGCTTTTATATACCCCTGTTCACGAAGTTCAAGGCGCAGCTGAATAATATCATTTTCGGAATCAGCACGGGTAAGGGCATCAAAAACGCTGTCCAGATATTGCAGCTCCTCCTCGCCCTTTTCAATCTGAACTTTCAGCATACCCTCCGCAGTAACACACTTTTTATACTCGTTGTAGTAACGCTGTGCATTCTGTGAGGGAGTTTTTCTCCCATCAAGGTCAATGGTGATCTTCGGGCAGCCTTCAGCATAAAAATTATCAGCAGTCAGCGATGTATCGCCCTTTTGAACAGCATACATATTCGCTGAAATTATATCACCGCACAGCTTGAAATGCTCCTTTTCAGCGCAGGCGGCAAGTTCCTCACGCTGGGCGGAAATTCGCCGCGAGGTGCGCTCTGTCAGATTAACAAGAAGCTTGAAAAGATCGTTGGCGCGCTGTTTTGTACGCACCGCCCGATCACGTTCATAGTAGAAATAGTCAAGTAATTCGGAAGCTGACGCCAATTCTTTTGTCATCATAAGATTACCAAATTGATTTAATCTGATAAAAGAAAAATCTTTCAGCAGCCCCTCCTTAGTGCTTGCCACAGAAAAACAACATTCCCCGGAAGTAAGCTGCTGCTTGGATTTTTTGACAATGTACAGTAATCTGTCGAGAAAATCCCCATCAATAGTATCACTTTGGAGGTACGCACCTCTGCCTGCAAAATATGTCCACTCACGGGCAAGAATAGGCGAAATACCTTCGAAAATGCGTATCAGAGCCTTAGAAAGCTCCGCCGGATTTGTCCCTCTTAGCCTTGAAATAATCTCCTCAGGCTCGGCTGTGAGAAAATTCAAACGGTCGTCACGGGGCGGAAGCTCGTACTGCATACCCGGAAGTACAAGTCGCTCGCGGGACATATCTTCGTCAACTCGCTTGATACTGTCGATTATCCTGCCATTTTCGCCTATTATGACCAGATTTGAGCAGCGCCCCATAATTTCACAGGCGAGAGTAACCGTCACCGGATCCCCCAGCTCGTTAATACACTCGAAGTCGAGGAACAAAATTCGCTCCAGACCGTCCTGACGAATTGCAGCAAGCTTGCCGCTGCCCAACCGCTTACGCATAAGCATACAAAACATCGGCGGAGTTTGTGGATTATCAGGCTGCTTTTCAGTCAGATGCACCCTCGCGCTTCCAGCATTTGCCGATATAAAGAGCTTTTTGCTGCCCTGTCTTGTGCGTATAAATATCACGATTTCTTCACGGGATGGTTGAAACACTTTTTCAACTCGTCCGCCTATCAGTTGCGTAAGTTCATTTTTTACTGCATAGAGAAATGCTCCGTCCAGAGCCATAAAATCAGTCCTTTGCTGTTTTCTTGTAGGTCAGAAGCTCAAAATCCGCCTGAGTTTCAAGGTAATTCAGGCAGCTGAGCCGCTGCTGTTCCGTTTTACCGGTTTTATAATAGTAGGGAGTCATTGAAAAAAGGCTTAAAATGTCCGAATTTTCGGGAATTTTCATATCAAAAGTCACCTTTTCGCTGCCAATAAACTCAAATCTGTCCAAGTCATAGGGCTTAACCTCATTTTTGTATGGAGTGTCGTATATTTGACATTTCAGCTCCCAGAGATGATTTTTTGAGGGAATAGCCATAATCATAATGCCGTCCTTTTTCAACACACGGCTGTACTCCTTGCCGCAATATGGAGCGAACATCGTCAGCAGAATATCGCAGCTTTCCGCCATTACGGGGATATGGAACACACTCGCCGCCGCAAAGCTCACTCCTGATTTACGCTTTGCAGCCATATCCACAGCATCCTTTGATATGTCAATTCCGTACATATCCACCGCAATTTCTGACTTATCAAAATTTGCTTTGACTGCCGTTGTATAATATCCCTCACCGCATCCTGCATCGAGAAATACATATCCATTTTCCGCATATTTCACAGTAGTTCTGCAAACCGCATCAAGGAGTGGCTTATAATAGCCCTTTTCAAGAAATTCACGCCTTGCTCTCAGCATAAGCTTATTGTCGCCGTGAATACTGCCGCTGTTATTCGTAGGCAGCAGATTTACATAGCCACTTTTCGCCATATCAAACGTGTGACGATGGGGACAAATGTAGGATTTTCCCGATATATCAAGCTTTTCACCGCACACAGGACATATAAATATACTCATTTTCCACCTCAGTAATATTCACAGGGATCAGTTGTAGATTGGGCAATTTCAATATCAAGCATAGGGAATTTTTCTTCCAAAACGCGACGAAGCTCCCATAAAACAATATTCTCCGTGTGGAAATGACCGCAGTCAATAACGGTGAATTTGCTATTATTTGCGTCGATCCAGATATCGTGTTTTACGTCACCTGTTATCAGCGCGTCACAACCCTTAGCCTTTGCAAGCTTCCACAATGAGCCTCCGGAGCCTGAACATATCGCAATTTTTGATAAGATATTTTCGCTGCAAATACTCACTTTTACGCGGTCTATGTTGAAAACTTCCTTGAGTATAGCTGCGAAATGGTCACAATGCACCACATTTTCAAGCTCAATAATACAGCCAAGTCCGCTATCCTCAAGCGGCTCAACATTTGGCGATATATCAAGCTTTTCAGCCATTTTTTTAATGATAGTGGTGTTTGTACCGCCCTCAGCAATATCAAGATTTGTGTGCATACAAATTGCACCAACGCCGCTTCTGACAAGCTTGTAAACAGGAGTATCCGCCTGAATTTTTTTCAGCGGATTAAAAATTACAGGGTGGTGGGATATAATCAAATCAGCACATTTGTTAACTGACTCATCTACTGACGCGTTAGTTATATCAAGTGTAAGTAATATTTTTGAACATTCATCGCTGTCAGATTCGACAATATACCCCGAATTATCCCAGCTTTCCTGCAAAGAGAGTGGATATTTCTCGTCAAGATATGAATATACGTCGCTTATACGAATAGATTTGCTGCCATCAACCATACGATGTCCCATAGCTGCATAGTGAACTGCCTCATTTTCCTTACCGGCTTTTTTCAAGGATTTGCTGACTTTCAACAGCCTTTCTGCCTCTTTCTGACGAATTTTTTTTCCGATTTCGTCATCGTTACTGAAAAATCCGCGGAGTGATTCAAATTCAGTCAGGTCATAAGATAACTTATCAAAAGTTGCTGTTATAACAGAATATAACTTGTCGCCCTCCTCGATGCCACTTTCAGACATTACAGAAAATCCGTTGCATATCAGCCACTTTCGCAGAACTTCCGCCTTTGTCATAGGCTGTAAAATAAGACGAATCCCTTCGAGGTCAAATGGACATTCGCTGATAATTTTCGCTATCGTTTCTCCGCCCATACCTGCAATGATGATATCGGACACACTCTCACCGTCGATATTTTTCAATCCGTCAGACAGTACAAGGTCAACTTTTCCAGATATACCGTATTTTTCAACAGTTCTATGTGCAGACTCAAAAGGTCCTTCATTTATATCAGAGGCAATTACTTTTTCGCATTTACCAGTAGTTATCAGATGTGCTGCAAGTAGTGCATGGTCTGTACCAACGTCGCATACTATACCCTTGCCGCTTATCATATCAGCACACATTTTTAGTCTATTATCAAGCATAAATTTATCTCCATTCAAAAAATCAGGCGTGCCGAGGATTCAGCACGCCGCAGTAACTTAAGCTTTTTTTGCAAAATGCTCGTTCAGCTTAGCAACCAGCTCATCGGGATTTGTGCCGTGGACTGCGCAAGCCTCCTCTATTGACTCGCCTCTTGAAGCAGGGCAGCCAAGACAATGCATACCCATTTCAAGGAAATAGGGAGCAGCCTCAAAATCAGCATCAAGAATATCGCCGATAATAGTATTTTTTGTAATTTCCATAATTTACATCCTTTCAAGCATTGGTGCAGATGACGGGTACACCCCACAATCTGCCATATTTCTGGAAATACGTGCTTTCCCCAATAAAGGGGAAAGACACATAAACCACCTTTTGAATTAAGACATATGTTTTTTAGTCCTTATTGAGCTTTGCGAAACAATCGCTGCAATAAACAGGTCTGCCCTCCTTAGGCTCAAAGGGAACCTTTGCTTCACCGCCGCAGGTTTCGCAAACGCCTGTATAGAATACGCGTTCACCTCTTGCGGAGTTCTTTCTTGCGTCACGGCAGCTCTTGCATCTCTGAGGCTCATTTGTAAGTCCCTTTTCAGCATAGAATTCCTGCTCACCTGCAGAGAATACGAACTCGTTACCGCACTCCTTGCAGACTAATGTCTTGTCTTCGTACATTTTTATATACCTCGCTTAATTTTTGTACCCCGGTCGGACTTACACCGACACCTTTGATATATCTCCAAGTCAAATATCCGCGGATTATCATAATAATCACGCGTTTTTGCCACAGATAAACAACGCTCTATTTAAGCTACACGGTCATTATAAATTTTTACTGAAACCGCAGCGGATCTTTCTCCTTGCTCTCTGCAATGCATTTGCTACAGATTTTTCGGATATATCGAGATTTACAGCTATTTCGCCATATGTTGCACCCTGAATTACAAGCTCAAAAGCCTGTCTTTCCAGTTCAGAAAGCTGCTCCTCTACAATATTCCGAAGCTCAGAGAAAAACTCTTTATTGATATAAATACTTTCGGGATTTTCTTCCTGTGAAGCTGTTTCCTCTGGAAGCTCATCTATACTGATAACCTTACACGACTTTGCGTTAATTTTAGCCGCATAACTTCTCATTCTGTTGACAATACAAACCTCAGCATATGTTGAAAACTTCACAGCACGTTCAGGATCATAAGAGGAAACAGCATTAAGCAACCCCATTAATCCTTCCTGATGAAAATCGTCACAATCTGAATTATGAGATGAAAAAATTTCCGCTTTGATAAAAATCAGTCGTAAATAACGGAGAACAAGAGCGTCCGCCGCAGACCTGTTACTTTTGGCGAGCATTGCAAGCTCCTCATCGGTTTTACCGCAGAATTCATTCAATTTTAAGTCCAAATCAAGCAAGATATCCACCTAACAATCGCTGTTTTCGGTTTAATAAAGAGTATTTCCGACAGCCCATAAGAGCTGTCGGATAATACCGTTATTTAGTTTAAATTACTGTTCTTCCTTTGCAGCCTCTTCCTCAGCAGCCTTGAGAAGATCAGACATATCAAAATTGAAGTTGCTGACGGGCTTTTTGGGAGCCGGCTTTGGAGCTTCGTGAGCTGGTGCAGGGTTAGAAGCAGGCTTATTAAAGCTGTTTGATGTACCTCTGCTGTTGTATGAACCACCTGCTATCTTTGAAAATGGATCAGAGTTATTTTCAGACTTTGTTTCAGACTTACCCAATGTAGCTGTAGGAGATTTTACAGCTTCAAACACAGCCTTGGGAGCTTCTGCGAGCTTTACGCTGTTTTCCTCAGAAGGAGCAACTGCCTTCTTAGCCTCACCGATAATTGTCTGAGCCTCATTCATTCTGTCAGTAGCCTGACCTGTAAGCTTCATAATAGAAGTTGTAATATCGTTGAATTTGCTGTTTACGCTCTCGATCTCATTGAGAAGCATTGAACGTACAGTAGTGGACATTTCGTTGATTTTGCTTGCCTTAGTATTAGCGTCCTCAACGGTAAACTTAGCCTTGATGTTAGCCTCAGTAATTGTTCTCTCAGCAACATTATTAGCGTCATTTATAGTCTTTTCAGCTGTAGCGTTAGCCTCACGGATAACTGCGGAAGCCTTTTCCTCAGCCTCCTTAGTTGTCTGATTAGCCTCCTGCTCAGCCTGTAATTTAAGCTGTGAAACTGTTTTCTGAGCCTCTGCAAAGAGTGAACCCATAATAGCAGCCGGATTGTTTGCATTTGCTTTAAGCTCAGCTATTTCGTCATTAAGCTTTGCAATCTCCTCATCCTTCTTAGCTGCAGCTTCATTTTCCTTAGTAAGCTGCTCAATCTTGCTATCCTTTTCAGCCACATTGTTCTTAACAATATCAAGTTCGTCTGACTTGGATTTCAGTTCAGCTGTAATCTTTGCAATCTCCTGATTTGCCTTTGCAAGCTCATCAGCGGACTTGTTATCATTACCTGCATTCTTAGCAGCCTCAGCAGCCTTTTTCTCAGCTTCAGCAGCCTTCTTTTCAGCCTCAGCAGCCTTATCATTTGAAGCCTTGAGCTGAGCCTTAAGGTTTTCGATTTCCTTCTTTGAAGCCTCAATAGCAGCAATATCGCCTGCAGCGGAAGCAGCCGGAGCAGCAGACTTCTCATTAGCAGCCTTGAGCTGTGCTCTGAGTGAATCAATTTCCTTTTTAGCAGCTTCGAGGGCAGCCTTAGTCTGTGCGTCAACAGAAGCACCACCTGCAGCAGGAGCAGCACCGCCTGATTTCAGCTTAGAGATCTGCTGCTGAAGCTCCTCGTTTTCTTTCTTAGCAAGTCTGAGGGCATTATTTGAAGCATTGAGCTTTTCCTGTAAGTTGTCAATCTGGTTTCTGTACTTTATAATTTCCTGCGAATCAGCAGGCTTGTTTCCGCTTGCCTCCTCAAGCTGTTTCTTGAGTTCATCAATTCTGGAATTTAATTCATCAAGATACATCAGAACGTCTTCTTTTACGAAGCCCTTCTGTCCCATCTTGGTTTCTCTTAATACATTTGGCTGTTCCATGTTTATGCTCCATTCCCCGCGATCCCGCGGATAAAAATTAATCGACAATTTGCCTTATTCAATTATAACACATTTTCAATTTTCATTCAACTGTCAGAAATACTAAATTTTCAACCTTAAAATTAGTTGCATTGCACAATATCCGCCATATCAGATGGTGCAGCCTCATATATTAGCTAAGGGTACCAAGCACAAACTCTCGGTACCCTTATTTTATCGTGTTATATCCGTAACTAATCTATAGCAAAAGATAAGTCAGCAATCCGTATAATTGCAAATTCAAACTATAACTTTAACTGATTACGAGCCAAGAATTTTAAGAATATCGTCAAGATCGTAATCATTAGCAGACTGAGCAGCCTTTACACTGTTATCGCCAATTCCAAGACCGTCAATAAGTGGGTTATCTATCTTGATAACTTCTTCCTCAGCTGCAGGCTTTGCTACAGCCATACCCTCAGGATCATCAAATCCAGCTGCAATAACTGTAATTGTCATCTCATCCTGCATATCTTCCTTGAATGCAGTACCGAAGATGAACTCTACATCCTCAGAAGCTGTATCTGTGATCATCTTTGTAGCTGCGTCAACATCAGAAGAAAGAATATCCTCGGACATAGCGATATTGATAAGAAGTCTTTTTGCTCCTGAAATAGATGTTTCGAGGAGTGGGCTTGTGATGACTGCATTTGCAGCTTCCTTAGCCTTGTCCTTACCTGAACCGTGACCAATAGCCATATGAGCATAGCCTGCGCCTCTCATAATTGTGGAAACATCGGCAAAGTCAAGATTTATGTATCCTTCCTCAACAATAAGGTCAGAAATACTCTTTACACCTGTTTTAAGAATATCATCGGAAAGGGAGAATGACTGCTTCATAGTAAGCTGCTGCTTACCCTCAAGGAGCTTCTCGTTTGGGATAACGATAAGAGAATCAACATACTTTCTAAGCTCTGTGATACCTCTTTCAGCCTGTGCCATTTTCTGCTCTCTCTCAAAGAGGAAAGGCTTTGTAACAACAGCAACTGTAAGAATATCCATTTCCTTAGCGATCTTTGCAACAACAGGAGCAGCACCTGTACCGGTTCCGCCGCCCATACCTGCTGTAATAAATATCATATCAGCACCCTTGAGATGTGCCTCGATTTCATCTCTGTTTTCCTCAGCACTTCTCTGACCGATCTCAGGCTTATTGCCTGCGCCTCTACCCTTTGTAAGCTTTGCGCCGATAGGGATTCTTGTGGTAGCCTTTGATTTGTTAAGAGCCTTAGCGTCGGTATTTACGGCGATATACTCAATATTGCTCACACCAGACTCAACCATACAGTTAACTGCATTGCCGCCGCCGCCGCCGACACCTATAACTTTTATATTAACATCGGGTTCCATTGCTTCCTCGTAATTAAAATCTGACATTTTGAAACTCCTCCTTATTTTTTCTGTGTCACTTCGAATAAGCTATAAATACACTTATCATTTTATCATATTTTACTCATTATTGCAAGTCAAACAGCTATTTTTTTAAATTTCTGCACTTTACACAAACACAGTTTCGAAACAGTTCCTTTTTTGTATGTTTCAACCAACACCAAATCAAAAACCGTATACTTCCGCCGCAGCAGTTGTTATTGTAGTTTCTGTTACAGACTGCCCAAGTTCATCTGTTGAAACAGGTGCTGTCGTTTCCGCGGTAATTTCCTGCTCTCCGCTGCTTCGGAAGCTGCACTGATTTTTTCCCACCATTGTAAGATAGCCCTTTTTTCCGCTGATGTTTTCGTCATTCATAACAGTTTCAGCAAGGTCGAGCTTATAACCAATATCACTCCAGTTGCCCATTCTGAATATCATACCATTTCGGTATGTTACTACAATATCGTACTCGTTTGAAAGATCAACAGATGAAATATCGCCGCCTTCGCCATTTTCAAAACGGCTTATGAATTGTGCAAACGCCTCGTCCTTATCGGGATTTTCAGATTTGATCATTTTGCCCACAGTCTTTTCAGAAGGGGTATATCCGCTTATTATCGGGATCTTCTCAATATCTGTATAAACCTCTCCATCAGAAAGGATCTTTCCCCTGCGGCTGACAAGAAGAACTCCGCCGTCGTAGCGAATATTAAATCCGGGAATACATCTTGTGACATTTATGCGGAGCGTTGATGGAAAATCCCTGCCTACATCAGCTGTTTCAACATAGATGAGCTTTTCCAGAATTTTTCTTTCAGCCCTTTTTGCATCAAGGCGCAGCATATTATCTCCTGCATTGATTTCCGAAGCCTCAACTATCTGCAAGCTTGTATAATCCTCCGACTCACCCGAAACAACAATTTTGTCAATGTTGAAAAGGAATGTAAAGCACATTGTAATACCTATCGTCAGAACGATTATAATTACTGTAAAAGCATACACCGTCAGCATACGTTTTCGCCGCCGCATACGCTTTCCGCTGTTTGTCCTTTCTATTTTGGTTTTTTCTACATCATTCATATCTTTTCTCCTCTGCGAAAGCAGGCAGGGAGAAACTACTCCCTGATTATCCTGCCGCCCAGCGATGTTATCATATTCTCAAATTTCTCATAGCCTCTGTCAATATGGGAAATACAGCTAATACGCGTTGTACCCTCTGCACCCACAGCCGCTACTGCCATAGCTGCACCGCCGCGAAGATCCGTAGCCTCAACATCAGCACCATGAAGCCGGTTTACACCGCGAATAACAGCAGCCTTGCCCATAACCTGAATATCCGCCCCCATTTTAATAAGAGCGTCAGTATGCCTGTAACGGCAGTCAAAGATATTTTCCTCAAAAACGCTTGTGCCATCGGCAGTTGCAAGAGCTGCCATCAGTATAGCCTGTGCGTCTGTGGGAAATCCGGGGTGCGGCATAGTCCTTATCCTGTCCCTTACCGCTTTGAGCCTTCCTCCTCTGCGGAGATATATCCTGTTCTCAGCGGCACATATAAAGCAGCCCGTCTGTTCCAGAACAGAAATAAACGGCTCCATTTCAGCAACACAGGCATTTTTAAGTATCATAGCTCCACCAGCCGCAGCTGTCATAGCAAGATATGTCGCGCCTGCAATGCGGTCAGGCATTATACGATATTCACAGCCATGAAGCTTCTCGACTCCCTCAACTACGATGCGGCTTTCACCGTCGCCCTTTATCTTGGCACCGCAGCTTCGCAGAAATCGGCACATATCGCATATTTCAGGCTCTCTTGCCGCATTGTTTATAACAGTTTCGCCCTCTGCAAGAACAGCACAGAGGATTATATTCTCCGTTGCACCTACCGAGGGAAATGACAGGGAAATTCTTGCACCGTGAGCCTTTCCCTTAGGCATATGACAGCTGATCTCTCCGCCGCAGCTGCTTATCTCCGCCCCCATTTTCGAAAGAGCCGCAAGATGCATATCTATCGGGCGCGGACCAAGCTCACAGCCTCCGGGGACGCTGAATATACAATCGCCCGTTCTGCCGAGAATTGCTCCCATAAACATTATGGAGGAACGCATTTCACGCATAAGACTTTCAGGGATCTTGCTCCCCTCAGCCTCTGAAGAATCAATTTCCGCACGATTTCCTACAAGGCTGCATTTACAGCCAAGACTATTGAGAATACGTGCCGCGGAATAAACATCTGCAAGATTAGGACAGCTTTCAAGGACACATTTATCCTTTGCAAGAATGGCAGCCGCCATAATGGGGAGTGTACTGTTCTTGCTGCCCTGAAGCTCAATTTCTCCGCTAAGACGATTTCCTCCTGTAATAATAAACTTCTGCATACCACCACCTCACATACACATAGTATGCGGCGGAGATACAGGAGGTTACTGCGTCTTTTTATTCAGCAGCTTTTCAATAACGGCGAGTATACGCTCATTGGTGTCGGTGAGATGCAGTCCCTTTGCGCTTGCGGACATTATCTCCACCTTATCTTTGTTATTGTAAAGCCCCTCTATTTCGGAAATAATTCTTTCGGGTGAAGCATCTTTCTGCTCGATAACCTCGGCAGCACCTGCCTTACCCAGTACCATTGCATTATGATACTGATGATTTCCTGCAACTATAGGTGAGGGTATAAGTATTGAAGCCTTCCCTGCAGCTTCAAGCTCTGCAAGGGTAGAAGCTCCCGAACGGCATACAACAAGGTCAGCCGCCGCAAGACATACATCCATATCTGTAATATACTCGGTAATACGCAGACGGTTGCTTTTCAGCGGTATTCCTGCCGCTTTCATTGCCTGCGGAAAAGTATCCTTTCCCATTCCGCCGTAACCGTGGATATGGTTAATTGCAAGACCTTTGCTCTGATGCCACTTTATAGCCTCAGTCATAGTTTCGTTTATACATCCTGCACCAAGACTTCCGCCGAATGAAAGTATGGTGAAATCATCGTTAAAGCCGAGTTTTTTTCTTGCCTCTGCCTTTGTAAGCTTATTGTTTATGCTGCTGCGTACAGGAAGTCCGGTTACACTATATTCAAATCTGCTCTTATCCATAAAATCAAGAGCTTCTTTAACTGTAAGCATAACATAATCGACTTCCTTTGAAAGAAGTCGGTTTGTAACGCCCGGATATGCGTTCTGCTCGTGGATAGCAGTAGGAATACCCATTTTCGCAGCCTTGCGTATAACTGGCCCTGCGGCATATCCGCCTGTACCTATGGCAATATCGGGCTTGAAGCCTGTGATTATCTCCTTTGCCCTTTTGCCTGATGTTATAAGATATGCAACAGCTTTTGCATTTCTGCCGATATTTTCAAGGGAAAGGCTTCTCTGAAAGCCGGCTACCTTGATAGGCTCCATTTTATAGCCTGCCTGTGGAACAAGCTTCGACTCCATACCCTTGGGAGTTCCTGCAAAAAGAAACTCTGTGTCGGGATATTTTGACTTTATTATATCTGCAATGGCTAATCCGGGGTTAATATGTCCGCCCGTACCGCCGCAGGAAATCAATACTTTCATATATACTCCTTACTTCTTATCTGCCGTTTCATTTGCGGCAGGATAATATCTGTGCTGTGAAATATTCAGCATAATTCCCATTTCCACCAACTGCATTATAAGCGCCGTTCCGCCGTAGCTGAAAAAGGGAAGGCTGATACCGGTATTGGGGATAAGATTACTTACAACAGCAAGATTGAGAACTGTCTGTATGCCTATCTGTGTTGTAATGCCTACCGCAAGAAGCATACCGAAGCGATCCTTGCAGCGCACCGCAATTGAGTAACCCTCCACCACAAGGAGGAAGAATACAATAATTATTGCCAGCGCTCCCACAAAGCCGATCTCCTCGCATACAATGGGGAAAACGAAGTCGTTTTTCGTTTCGGGGAGATAGAGATACTTCTGACGGGAGTTACCAAGTCCAAGACCGAAAAGTCCGCCTGAACCGATGGCGATAAGAGAATTGGCAGTCTGCCATGAATCGCCTAAAACGTCCTCAAAGGGATGCAGCCATGCATTGATACGTGCCTGAACGTAACTTCCGGGGGTATTGTACTGCCAGTAGATATATCCGGCAGCTGCTGCTGCGGATAAAGTGCCGAGAGCAATAAACTGCCGTCTGTTTGCACCTCCGCAAAGAATCATTGCAATAGCAATAGTACCCACAAGGATAATACCCGAAATATGCTTTTCAAGGGCAATAAGCAGGACATACACTCCAAGAAGTGCTGCATATTTCAGAATACCCGTTTTAAAGGTATTCATCTTTCGTCCGTCCTTTTCCATACTGTAGGCAAAAAATACGATAAGGGCAAGCTTAGCAACCTCGGAGGGCTGTAGATTGAAAGGTCCGATATCAATCCAGCGCTTTGCTCCCATATCGCCGCCCTCAGTATTACCAATAAGAAGAACGGCAACAAGAAGAACTGCAACGGCAATATAGAAAATACCTGCAATATTCAGCTTTTTGAAAAAGGGAAGCTCCAGCTTCTGGAAGTTGTGATAATCGAAATTCATGAAGAAAATCATAGCTACAAAGCCGATACCTGCATTAATAGCCTGATTTTTCGCATAGTAAAGACCATCGCCGAACTCGCTGTATGCCCAGGCGTAGCTTGCCGATGACATCATAACAAGTCCCACAACGAGGAGTATCATAACATAGGCAAAGAAGGAAAGGCTAATATCGCCATTTCTTCCGCCGAAAAGAGTTTTGAACAGAATAACTACCTTACTTTTCCTTCGTTTCTTTTTTACTGTTTTTGCCGAAGCAGACATATGCTCCCCCCTAAATTATGGATATGTTCAGAATGTGAGAATAAGGGCAATACCAAGTGCGCCGAAAACTGCACCTGTAAGCGAAAATGTAATAACGATTTTGTACTCGCTCCACTTGCTCATTTCAAAGTGGTGGTGAATGGGCGTCATCTTGAAAATTCTTCTGCCTTCCCCATATTTTTTCTTTGTTATCTTAAAATAAATCACCTGAATAACAACGGACAGCGCCTCGATGATATAGACAAGTGAAACAAGAAGCATAAGCAGATGATTATGAAGCACAAGTCCAACAGCTGTTACTGCCGCACCGAGGAACATTGAGCCTGTGTCGCCCATAAAGCATTTTGCAGGGTTGAGATTCCAGAGGAGAAATCCAAGACAGCCTCCCGCTAAAGCCATTGTAAAGCAGCTCATCTCAGTTTCAAGAAGAATAGAGCAGCAAACTGTGTAAATCAGCATTGCTGTAAATGTAACAGAGCCGCAGAGTCCGTCAACACCGTCGGTAAGATTTACCGCATTTGTAAGGTATATTATCACAACTGTCATAATGATATAATAGAATATACCCAGATCAGGACTCTCCCAGAAGCCCAGATTTATGGAAGTTTTTCCGTTTCCGAAAATGTACAGGCAGAAAAGAAAGCCTACGGAAAAAATCGTCTGTAAAATGATCTTCTGAATAGCAGTAAGACCGTCATTGTTCTTGCGTACTACCTTTGTGAAGTCGTCAATAAAGCCGATAAACCCAAACAGCAGTGAAAAAACCACAACGCTGAGGAGCAGGAAAAAACGGTTATTAGCCGCAGTATCAAGAGAGTCGATACCTGCCCATACGCGATATGCACCGTATCCGCCCATAGACGCAATAACTGTTGAAATTATAAACATAAATCCGCCCATTGTGGGAGTACCCTGTTTTTTTGCGTGCCATTCAGGGCCGTCCTTTACCTTGATAGGCTGACCGAATTTCAGCTTATGGAGAAAGGGAACAAGCCATTTTCCTGAAAGTGCTGATATGAGAAAGGAAATCAGCGAAGTAAACAATATTATTAACCAAAGAGTCATTTATATACATCTCCTTATTTTATAGGCGCAGGCTTATGGGTTTCTTATGAAAGAAGCTTCAGTCCCTCTGCGACCACTTCTCTCTCGTCAAAATGGATATGCTCCATACCCGCAAGGACCTGATAATCCTCGTGACCTTTTCCTGCCAATACTATTATATCACCTTTTTCCGCAATTTTCAAGCCATAATATATAGCCTCTCTGCGGTCAACTACCACATCATATGGTATTTGTGAGCCTTCAAGTCCTGTCAGGATATCTTTTATAATCATTTCGGGATCTTCATTTCTCGGATTATCCGAAGTGATAATCAGCCTGTCTGCATACTCTGCCGCAGCCGCAGCCATTTTCGGACGCTTTGCCGCATCGCGGTTTCCACCGCAGCCGAAAAGACATATAAGTCTGCCCTCGGTGTACTCCTTGACGCTTTTCAGGATATTTTCCACAGCGTCGGGAGTGTGGGCATAGTCGCATATTACGGTAAAGTCACGGTTTGTGGGAATAATCTCACATCTGCCCTTAACACCGTTATATTCTGCAACAGCTCTTAAAATATTCTCCATAGGGATATTTTCAAGACGGCACACAGCAATTGCCGCTGTGAGATTTGACACGTTGAACATACCGGGGATTCTTGAAGATACAGCATATTTTTCGCCGCCGCAATTGATTTCAAAGCTGCTTCCCGTAGATTTTATTGAGATATTTTCGCCATAGAAATCAGCCTTTTCCTTTACGGAAAATGTGAGCTTATTGCAGTTCACTTCATTGCAAAGCCTTCTGCCATAGCTGTCGTCAATGTTGAGAAGTGCCGTATCGCACACATTGAAAAGCATTTTCTTTGCAGCGAAGTAATCCTCCATATCCTTATGATAATCAAGATGATCCTGTGTAAGATTTGTAAATACCGCTGTTTTGAAGTGTGATGTGCCTATTCTGTGCTGAACAAGGGCAAAGGAGCTGACCTCCATAACCACATATTTACAGCCTGCATCAGCCATTTTTGCAAGGAGAGCCATAAAATCGTAAGCCATAGGAGTTGTATTCTCCGTATGAAGCACCTCATCTCCTATCTCGTTGCGGATAGTACCGATAAGTCCCGTTTTATAGCCATTTTCCATAAGGATATGCTTGATTATATTTGTGATAGTCGTCTTGCCGTTTGTGCCTGTAACGCCTATCATTGTCATACGTCTTTCAGGATGACCGAACCATGCCGCACAGAGTTTTCCGTACAGCTCGCGGCTGTTCTCCGTGATGATCTGCTTGTCGCCAAGACCTAAATCACGCTCGCATACAACGGCTGCCGCGCCCTTTTCAAGCATTTCAGCCGCCGCATTATGACCGTCAAAGCTGCCGCCCTTTACGCATACAAAAAGGCTTCCCTCTGTGACTTTTCGTGTATCATCCGTAACGGACGTTATTTCCGTATCGCCAATGGCGGTTACGGCATTGTTTTCAAGAAGTTCATATAATTTCATATTTCCTCCGAAAGCGGATTAGTCACCTCCGCTGACTACGCTAAATTCAAGAATAATCGTGGTACCCTTTGCAACCTTTTCGCCCGGCTGTATTGACTGTCCCGATACCACAGCACCGTCACGATGAATTGAAGCACCTGTTGCCACATAATTCAGATCCATATACACAATGGATTCATTTGCTATCTGTGGAGTAAGTCCTACTAAATCAGGTACCTCTGTATAGTCAACTGTATGGCTGGGATCAGTATAAAGATATACCGTACCGCCCTTTGCGATTGATGTGCCTGTTACGGGTGACTGCGCCACAACTGTTGAACCCTCGCCTATTACCTCAGCAACAGCACCAAGTCCGTCAAGAGTAGCCTTAGCCTCCTCAATGCTTCCTTCAAGGAGAGGAACCTTGATATCAAGCTCTGCAAGCTCCTGTTCAGTATATTCGGGGCTTATTCCAAGATAAGGAAGAACATCTGTAAGGATATCTCTTGCTGTAGGAACTGCAACCTTACTTCCGTAGTAGTTGCCGCCATTGTTAGCCTTATCAGGCATATCTGCAAGAACAAGGAGTATAACCTCAGGATCATCCGCAGGGGCAAAGCAGCAGTAAGAAGCACCGTACTCCTGTTCCTCTGCGATTTCCTCCTGTCCCTGAATCATTGTCTGACCGCCCTTTGTAACGGAAAGTCGCTGGGATGTTCCCGATTTTCCGCCTATGGCATAGCCCTTGATTGTAACATTTCCGCCGCCGTTATCGGTTGTAACGTGATAAAGAGCGTCACGCATTATAGCTGAAGTTTCTTCGGATACAACCTGTCTGCGGACGGTTCGCTCATTTTTCATTACCACGTTTCCGTCCTCGTCAACCACCTTATCCACCACATATGGCTGGAGCAGATAGCCGCCGTTAATAGCTGCGCAGTACGATGTTATCATTTCAATGGGAGTGATAGTTTCGCATTGTCCGATAGATGACATACCAAGGTCAACGTTGGTGAAATTCGCCTCAGACACCTGTATTCCGCCCGATTCCGCAGGAAGATCAATACCTGTAGGTGTACGCAGTCCGAATGCGTCATAATAGTAAAGGAATTTTTCCTCACCAAGTCTTGCACCGATTTCCATAAATGCAGGGTTGCAGGAATGGGTAAGCGCCTCCTGATATGTCTGTGAGCCATGACCGCCGATCTCGTGGCATTTAACGTCATTTTCCATACCGTCAAGATGAACTGAGCCGCTGCAATAGAAGCTATCCCTGTTCACGTTGATAATATTTTCCTCAAAAGCCGAAGCGCTTGTGATTACCTTGAAAACAGAACCGGGTTCATAAACCTCAGTAATGCACTTATTTCGCCACTGAGTTTCACGGGCTGCTCCCTGTACTTTGCTGTATTCCTCGTCGTTAAGAGTTTTCAGCTCCTCTAAAACCTTTGTATCCACAACATCATAGGGATTATTGAGGTCATAGCTTGGATACTGTGCCATTCCGTAGATAGCACCGGTCTTGGCGTTCATAAGAATTGCGCAGCTTCTGTTCTTGACCATATACTCTGTTGACATTTCCTCCAGATACTTTTCGAGAGTATACTGGATCTCCATATCAAGGGTGAGATATACATCATTTCCGTTTTTAGCGGGATATGTCTTGGAATAACGGTAGGGCAGCTCATTTCCGTGGGAGTCCTTGGCGGATATTGTTCTGCCGTCAGTACCCGAAAGGTACTCATCATAAGAAGCCTCAACACCATACATACCATATCCGTCAGAGGCAGTAAAGCCGATAACAGCCGCCGCAAGCTCATTCTGGGGATAGTAACGCTTTGTATCCTCCTCAACATTAAGGCTCACAAGACCATACTGATTGAACAGCGACAGAACTTCATCAGCAACGGGCTTTTCTACCTGTTCCTGTAAAACGCTGTACTGATTTTCCGCAATCATAGCCTTTTCCACTTTTTCAGCCGTAATACCAAGCTTTGTGCTGAGAACCGAAACAGCCTCAAGGCGGAATGCTTCAGCGGAAGAAGGGAGCTGATCTTCGATAACCTGAGAAACCTCATTTCCCTCTGCATCGGTAGTTACCTGCACCTTTGGCTGATATGTACCATTCTTTACCTGCTCGGCTCTTGTATCAATACGCTTCTGCAGAGCCTCAAGATCCTCACGGAACTGCTTCGGATCAAGAAAAACCTTGTAAACCGTAGCACTTTTAGCAAGGGCAGTACCCTTTGAGTCGTATATGGAACCTCTGTGGGCAGATATGGGAATGGAGCCGAAATGCTGGTCATTCGCCATAGTCTGATATTCCTTGTTTTTTATAACGGAGATGTTGAAAAAATTCGCAGCAACTCCTGAAAAGAGCAGAAGAAAAACACTTGTCATAGTAATCTTTGCTCTGAATTTCATTGATTTTGAAGGCAGATTTTTATTGCTCATAATTATTCCTTTCTGCTTCATATTAATGTCCGGAAGGTGTCATAATAAATAAGGCAGGGTTAATGAGCAACCCTGCCTATAACATCTTTATGATGTCTTTGCTCTTTGACATACGATGTAAAAGGTTTTCGCTTGTTGTCCCTCAAGCGAAGGATAGGCTCTCCCCTGTTTATTTTTTTATGGGGAGAGCAATCCTTTATTCCGATCACTCGTTATGCCTCCGTGTTCTACTTAAACTGCGGCATTTTATATTTTTGGCAGCCGTCAGCTTTTTTATACGGGCAGTCGTTATCTAATTTATATTGGTACTACCCTCTGAAATATTCCACGCAGCGATCAAAAAATTTCTTTATCTTTGCAATAAGACCGTCATCCTGCTCCGGAATACTAACTACGTCATCGGTCTGAATCTCAATGTACTTTATCTGGGATGTGTCTATTTTTTTCATTCCCAGTACATTTTCTGCATAATCCTCGACGTTTTTAGCAGATATTTTACTTTCAAGCTCCGCCTGAAGTCTGACATTCTCAGCTTTGATATAGATCAGCTCCTCATTGAGAGCCGCTACCTTGCTGTACATTGTATTTCTTCTGTCAAGACTGTAGATTACAGTTCCGAGAAGTACCGCTGCAAGAGCCGCAATCAGTATAATTGATATAACCGAACCTGACTTTGTTTCAGGTTGCTGCGCCTCTCCCTGCGAATGACCTTTTTTCTCATCGTTCTGTTTTACAGAATTATGTTCAGCCATTGCAGTACGCACTCCTTTCTATAATCCTGAGCTTTGCGCTTCTGCTTCTGTTGTTGTTTTCCAGTTCTTCACTGTCAGCCTCTAAAGGCTTTCTGTTCACAAGAATCCCCTGCGGCTTGCGCCCGCATACACATTGGGGGAAATCGGGCGGACAAATACAGCCCTTGCACCAACCTGCAAATCGCTGTTTAACGATTCTATCCTCTAAGGAATGGAAGGTGATAACGGCAAGTCTGCCCTCAGGCTTGAGTGCTGCAAATGCCTTGTCGAGTCCCTCTGAAAGATGGTCGAACTCTCCGTTTACAGCTATACGTATTGCCTGAAATGTCTTTTTACAGGGATTTTTATCTCTCCGTGCCTTCTGCGGTACACTTTCCCTTATGATATCCGCAAGCTGAAGCGTCGTTTCAACAGGAGCGATTTCTCTTGCCTTGACAATATTCATAGCAATGCGGCGTGAGAATTTCTCCTCGCCATACTCAAATATTATCTTTGCAAGCTGCTGCTCTGAGAAAGTATTGACAACATCGGCAGCGCTCATACCTGTCTGGCTCATTCTCATATCGAGTGGCGCATTGGTATGATAAGAAAAGCCTCTGCTTTCTTCATCCAGCTGATGAGAGGATACTCCCAAATCCATGAGTATGCCATCAACAGCATTTATTCCCAGCTCTGCAAGAACAGCGTCCAGCTCCGAGTAATTACGATGAATTACACGGGCATTAGGAAATTCAGCAAGTCTTGCCGAGGCAGCCTTTACGGCGTCGGGATCGCGGTCAAGGGAGTAAAGTCTGCCCTTTTCGCTTAATTTTGCAGCAATTGCAGAGGAATGTCCGCCTCCGCCGGCAGTACAGTCGATGTAAATGCCGTCGGGATTAATATTAAGTCCTTCAATACATTGTTCAAGAAGAACAGGAATATGTCTGAATTCCATTTTATGCTCCTTTACATAACTTAAAGCACAAGATCAGCCAGCGCAGCCTTTTTGGCAGCGGGATCGAGGCTCTTTCTGCTTTCGGAATAAAGGGCGGGATTCCAGATTTCGGCTCTGTTCATATTGCCTATTACTGTTACTTCGTCGGTGATCTCAGCAAATTCCCTTAATGTCTGTGAAATAAAGATACGTCCCTGCTTATCGGGTATCTGCTTGTCAGCACCTGCAAGAAGCTCTCGTCTTATCTCGGAGCCTATATCTCCCTTTATCTGATTGAGCTTATCGCAGTATTGTCTGAACTCGTCCACGGAGTAAACGGCGATGTAATTCTTATCGTGGCCTACACAAAGATAAAATTCGGCACCAAGAATATCACGGAGCTTAGTTGGAAAGCTCATACGGCCTTTAGCGTCAATACTTGGATTATAAGTACCGCATAATGGCTCAGTCATGATATTCGCCTCCTTTTTTCCTTTCAGGTCACATTGAAATGCCGTGTTTTACCAAAAAGTGGAAAAAATCACAACACATCACCTAATTTCACCCCTACAATAATTATACCCTATTTGACATTATTTTTCAAGAGGGCATATTGCACAATCATAGGCTGAATTACAAAGTTTTTTTCAGAGGCTATGCCGAATTTTAATTTTTATTGTTAAATTTTATTACGTAATTTTCACCTTTTTTCACCCGAAAGGCATAAAAAGGCATTAGCTTTTGGATCTTTTCACCTTTTCATCTCCACAAAAGCAAAAAGCAAACAAGTCCCTGAAGCAGACCTGTGCGTCCGCCCCAAAGACTTATTGCATCTTATAGTATATCAATAACCGTAATTAAAATCATAGTTATAGTCATAGTCATAATTATAATCGTAGCTGTAGTCATAGCTGTTATCATAATTATAATCATATGTGCTGTCTGTCCAGCTTGTTGTGGTATCAGTCCAGCTTGTTGTGGTATCAGTCCAGCCTGTTGTATTGTCTGTCCATGTCGGCTCCTCATACCAGTCGGTTGTCGGCTCGTACCACTCGCCCTCTGTAGGCTCTGTGTACTCAGGCTCAGTATATTCGGGAATTGCCCCGATATCTGTTGGCTGATTGTTCGGATACCATACTCCGGGAGTCTGTGTATAGTCAGGATCAACAACAACTATATCAGATGAACCATCAGGTATCATTTCGCCCTCAGCTCTTGGAGTATAATGAACGTTGAATTTTGAGGATTTAAGCCCAAGTGCAAGCTTGAACTCATAACCCTTGACTGTAAGCTGGTCATCTATATTCACGTATGTCACATAACCTGTTTCTTCTGAATATTCAGGCTTGATCCAGTTGAACGGGTCATTCGAAAGAGTAATTCCGTATGCCGCTTCAATCATGTTTTTAAGCTGAAAATCGTCAATATAGGTTACTGTGCCATAGTGAGGATCGTATGCTGCGTCATAATCGCTCGGAACTGAACGCAGATACGGCAGATCTCTCCAGAAAACTTCATCGCAGTTTGCGGTAATACCGCCGCTTGAAGCGGAGAACATTGTCAATGCGTAATCTCCATCGTAGTAGAGCGCCTGACCGAGAACCTCGGAAACAGCGTCAACAACCACCTGTGGAGGACAAGGCTTGCATCTCAGGTCACTGGCGTCGTTGCCGTTATACTTGCAATAGGTATATACTGCAACAGCCTGAGCCTTTATAGCCTCATAGTTCATAGTGCTGCCCACCTCGTTGAATACGATCTGGGAAACCATTGAGAGAACATCGCCCGAAACACCCGCAACGGTGATCTCCTCATCATATGCCTCGCCTGTATCCATAAGGTATGTATCGGGGTAGTAATGGAAAAGAATATCCTGATAAGTCCATCCGCTGTACGTAGCGTAGAAATTTGCACCGTTCTGGCTCATTCCGACGCCGTGTCCCCAGCCGTAGGTAACGACTGCGAATTGTCCCGGATCAGACTCAATCACAGGCTCACTCTCGAACCATGGAATATCCCCGACATATCCGCCGGTGACATCGAGTTCAACAGGAGTTGGTCCTTTTTTCTTACCTTTGCCCGATGATTCCGGTGAAGCTTCGTAACTGATAAGTGACAGGCTGTCATCGTAACTGTCAAGCTCTGCCTTATACCAATCGACTTCCTCACCATTTTCTTCTGCCGCAGCCTCCGTGGAAATCTCCGTTGTGGAGGTTGTGCTTTCGGCTTCTGATAACTGAGCAGCTGTAGAAGAAGCGCTCTCTCCCGCAGGAGCTGTTGTGTCCGCAGCGTGTACAGAACCTACAGCAGTACCGCACACCGCAAGAACAGCTAATGCAGCAGCATAAGCCTTCTTTAAGCTTTTATTATCCATTGGAATCACCTCATACGCACGATAATTCGTGCTTTATGTTAGCTTTTTTCCTTTGTCGTCTTTTCTTTTTCTAATTCTTTTTGTTTTTTTATATATTCGTCGGAACGCTGAATTGTGGACATATCGCCCGCAACCTCGCCGTCACGAAGCCTTCTTGCGACAAGTATAAATCTCATATTGTCCTCAGAAGCGCCGTAACAGGTTGAAAGAGTAACCAGCTTATCGCCGAACTCCATATCAACGCCCGTATCGAAAACTTGTTTTTCGCGGAGCTTATCTCTATAGAAATTGAAATCCTCCTCAGTATCAAGCTCCTCCATATCCCAGTATACAAAGTCTGACTCTTTGTAGCCGCTTGTCACAGCATTACCGCAGATAACATAATCATAATCCTTATAGGCAGAGCTAAGCTCAATAAAAGCAGCCTGTTCCCAGAAGGAGTAGTTGTTGTAGTAATTTCTGAGAGAGCCGAACATAGTCAGATTAAGCATATTATGGCCATAAATCACAATATTCTCAGACTGGACATCTTCAGCAGCTCCGAAATTATCACGGTAATCCATAAACAAAGCGCCTGCAAATTCGTAATTTCTCTCAAAATTCTTGTGGAGATAAAACGAATTAGGGTTATGAAATTCATTATTATAATATGGCTGTCCCTCCTGAATTTCTCCGGGATCCTTCAGAAATGGATAGTCCACAGGGGTATTTTTAATTCTTATCCAGCCGGCATAATTCTTATTTTTTTCAAGCATAAGCTTGGTTTTTTCCGTCATACCGTCATATGACGGCACATAGCTGTCATAGACAGGCATAGTAGGCGGCTGGGTTGAAGCTTCTGTAGTCTGCACCATTTCAGCAGGCGGAGTAGGATCATCCTTATCCCTTTTGCCATTGACGCAGACAGTAACTCCAAGGCCTGCCGCAGCAATTACAGCGGCAGCGGCAGAAATGATTTTGCCGTATTTATTCATTTGAAATCATCAATCCTCAGAATCTTTTTTTGTCACATCAGCGGTTTTATCAGTTTTTGACTTTTCATCACCGCTGTCCGTTTTTTTCTTTGTTGTCGCAGTTTTATCAGCCTTTTCAGCTTCCTTTGAAGCCTGCTCTTTCTTTTTCTTTTCTTCTTCCTTTTTCTTCTTCTGAGCTGCAAGCTTGGCTTCCGCCTCCTTTACAGCCTCCTCAGGTCCGTATGGCACGAAAATGGCTTTTTCATTATATTTTTCATCGGTCTTTGTATTATAATACATTGAAGGCCATTTAATATTCTTGTTTTTCTTGCTCTTTTCCGTTCCCTCATACAGATCCTCTCCGGGACGTACGCTTCTCGCCATTATCATAAGGCGGCTTCTGTCCTGAAGAAGGTAATGACAGGTTGAAAGCGAAAGCAGACTGTCGCCGTACTTTACATCAACATCATTTGTATATATAGTTCTTCTCTTAGCCTCATTTACAAAGTTATAGAATGCTTCCTCACCGTCTAAGATAAGCTGATTCCAGCAGTCATACTTTGTTTCGGACTCGTCCTTTGCGTCTACGATAAATATAGCAAAAATCTTATACTTATATGTCTCATAGTTGGAATTGAGCTGAATTATGGGATGCTCCACATAATAATCGGCGCTGCCGTAGTAATATTTCAGCTTTCCGAACATACTTTCATCAGCCATATTGTGACCATAAATAACAAGGTGGTCTGAATTAGGCTCTGCAAGACGATGATCCGCAACCCTGTCGAAACGGTTTCTGAAATCCAGAAACAGCGTACCTGTTCTTGACTCCTCGCCCTTGAAATTGCGGTCAAGATATTTCATATTATCCTCAGCCTGAACAACGGGCAGATCAATGATGGGATCGCTGCCATCCTTTGAGGGGATACGCAGATATCCGACAGTATCAGGGTTGATATCAAGGAGCTTTCTTGCACCATCCAGCATTTCGTAATACTTTTCCGGTACTTCTCCGTCGGGAGCCTCTGTAGGAGCTGTAAATTCCTCCTCTGGCTCATATGTTTCATAAATCTGGGCGATATCATTGTACTGCATACGGCTTTTCCACAAGTCGAGGTAATAATCCGCCACGAGATAGCCGCAGACAATAATTGCAATAATTGAGATAAGGAAAACGATTTTTCTGATTATTTCCGCAGCACTGTCGCCCTTTTCGGGGAAAAGTCCGCGTATCTTCTGTTTCAGCGTTTTCTTTTTCTTCTTCTTTTTCTTCTTGCCAGTTTTTTTCATTCCCGGCATTTCCTGCTGTGCCTTGTCGGCAGCAGAAATTCCCATAGCAGCGGCATTTGCCTCAGCTGCATCCTCGGTTTTACGCAGAGATTCACGGATTGCCTTAATTTTTTCAGCTCTCGCAGAAGCTTCATCGCTGCCTTTATTATCCAAGATGTCATTATTTTCTTTATTGTTCATCGGTCGTTGTCGCCTCCGCAGGAAAAGTTTCACAAAAAAGGCGCATATAATTTGTCATAATACACCTATTTTATGATACTTTATTATACACTATTTCCGCAATTATGTCAAGTATAATCCCCTACATTTCACGGGAATTTCTCCTTTTTTGTCAATTTTAACGATTTTTTTGGTAAATTATAACAAATACCGACTTATTTTTTGTGCAAAAAACAAAAAACAGACGATGTGTGTCGCCTGTTTTATTCTGTAGAAAAAGATGTTATTTCAATGCGTACTGCCAAAGGCAGCCGCTACGTAATATTTCAGCAACCCATATAGCTAAAAGTTAATAGCTTTTTATTTGTTGTACTCAAAAATTTTAAGCTCTGTTTCCTCAACAGCTTTCTGAATAAGCGGCTCAAAATCAAAGCTGTTCTGTGCCTTTTCCACATCTTCAAGACGTGGACGAACCTTTGGATGCTTGGGAGTGAATACAGTACAGCAGTCCTCATAAGGCTCGATAGATGTTTCAAATGTGTCGATTTTACGTGCAATTTCAATAATTTCCGTCTTATCCATACCAACGCAGGGACGAAGCACAGGTATTCTGCAAGCTGCATCGGTACAAGCCATAGCCGCCATAGTCTGACTTGCAACCTGTCCCACGCTTTCGCCTGTAATAAGTGCAAGGCAATTCTTCTTTTCCGCTATTCTCTGGGCAATTTCCATCATCAGACGGCGCATAATAATTGTGAAAAACTCCTCAGGGCAGTTGTCCTTGATAGCCTCCTGAATTTCTGTGAACGGAACACAGAAAAAGGCTATATCTCCGCAATAATCCGTCAGCTTTTCGCAAAGTGTTTCAACTTTCAGCAGCGCTCTGTCAGATGTGTAAGGAGGGCTTACATAGTGAATTGCGGAAATGTGAATACCTCTCTTAGCCATCATCCAGCCTGCAACAGGGCTGTCAATTCCGCCGGAAAGAAGCAGCATAGCCTTTCCGCTGCATCCAACAGGCAGACCGCCTGCACCGCGGATATTTTCAGCGTGAACGTATGCGTTAGTGTCACGAACCTCAACAGTTACCGTAACTTCGGGATTTTTTACATCAACGGTGAGGTGTGGGAATTTTTCAAGGAGAATACCGCCGAGTTCCGCACAGATTTCGGGGGATTTCATAGCAAAAGCCTTGTCTGAACGCTTTGCATTTACCTTGAATGTTTTTGCACAGCTGAGAACGTCCTCCAGATATTCAACAGCCTTTGCAGAAATGTCGCCAAATTCCTTTTCGCAGACGCAGGCACGGCAGAGAGCCGCAATGCCGAAAATCTTGCCAACACGGTCAACAACCTCTGCCAAATCCACATTTTCATCAAGTGGGTTTATGTAAGTGGTGGACTGAGCCGAAGTCAGCTCGAATTTGCCTAAATTCTTTATACGTCTTTTGATATTCTTTTTAAGCATATCCTCAAAGCTGCGCTTATTCAGACCTTTCAGCGCCATTTCGCCAAATTTTACAAGTACGATTTCTTTCATTTTCATTCTCCTATATTATTTAAATAAGACAATGCTCCGCATTGTCAGCCGTTAGCTTTTAGCCTTTAGCCATTAGCTTTTGGACGGCAATTTATACAAAATAATTACGCATTACGCATTACGAATTACGCATTGTTTTATCCTCTTACGGAATTGATTCCCTCACGGAGCTTTTCCGCAAATGACCGTATATCCTCAATTGTTGTATCGCCGCAGACGCTTACACGGAGGGCGCTGTCGGCAGATTTTCCGTGTATGCCGAATTGACCTAATACTCCGCTTTGCTGTCCCTTTG
>JAGAMB010000055.1 GCA_017624895.1 Ruminococcus sp.
GTGACGGAAAGAGAGTTCCAGAGGGAAAACCAGAGGAAGGGGGAGAATACCCGACTTTTGTGCCAGTTTTTTCTTCTCCCCCTTCCTATGGTTGTCCCTTTGGTTTGTGCAAAATTCGCAATATACAGAAATACTGCAATATAACGAAAAATCTGCAACGTAACATAAAGTGGTAGGGGCGGATAATATCCGCTCACGGACTGCCAAAGGCAGCTCCTACTTTATTTTTCTATTTATTATGAATAGAAAAAGTAAAGTTACGCCGCACCCCAACCTAACAGCTAAAAGCTAACGGCTAAAAGCTAATGGCTAAATTATATATAATTACGCAATATCCAAATCCGCCGCACCAAATCTAACGGCATTTAAACAAACGGATGCTCAGGGTGGATAACCGCCTTGAATGTGGGATTTTTTTCCCTGATTTTATTGGCTACAAGCTCAGCCGCCTCCTCGTCCTTATATCTGGAATCGACAGGGATACACAAATCGAAAAGAAGCGTTGTGAAACTCTCCGCATTGACTATCCTGAAATCATGAAGGGTAAAGGAACTGTCAACCGCGGTCATACATTCCTCCGCAAGCTTTTTCAGACTGTTGACCTGCTCATTGTTTACAGCAACAGGATCAAGGTGAATTGTCACAATTGCCCCGAAATGCTCCTGCATATCCTTTTCAAGAATGTCAATAACCTCATGGGCATAATTAAAATCACACTCCTCTGAAATCTCAGCGTGAAGCGTTATAATAATTCTCCCCGGCCCGTAATCGTGGATCATTAAGTCGTGAACCCCGTATACATCGGGGTATTTCTTTATAAAGGAGTAAACGCTTTCTACATATTCCTGAGAGGGTGCAGAGCCAAGAAGAAGATCCACCGTTTCCTTAGCCGCCTTGAAGCCTGCGAAAATAATAAGACCTGATACTATAAGGGCAGCCCAGCCGTCAAGTGGAAAATCCCAGAATTTAGCTGAAAGTGTGGTAAGAAATACAAGAGAGGTTGCCGCCGTATCGGAGATACTGTCAAGAGCTGCCGCCTTTATTGCTGCCGAGTCAATGGTATTTCCGATTTTGCGGTAGAACAGGAACAGCCACAGCTTCACAAGAATGGCGATCCCCAGTAATATCAGGGTAACAGGTCGGAACTGTGGCAGCTCAGGATGTAAGATTTTATCAAAGGCTGTTCTGAAAAGCTCAATTCCCACAATCATTATCATAATATCCACGATAAAAGCTGTTATATATTCCATTCTGCCGTGACCGAGTGGATGTTTTTTATCCGCGTGTTTGGAGGACATACGGAATCCCAGCATTGTCACCACAGATGAACCTGCATCGGAAATATTATTGAATGCGTCAGCAATAATTGCCACAGCTCCCGTGAATATTCCCGTGAAAAGCTTCAGCAGGAAAAGGGCGATATTGGCAATAATCCCCGTTGTACCCGAAAGCATGGCATAGTTATTGCGTACTTCGGGACGCTCCGGATTTTTATAATCCTTTACAAATGTTTTTATAAGAAGATTTGTTATCAATGTTATTCAACCTTTCTTATTTTATGAATTTATACCATTAGATTTGTCTACTGTTGTTTCAGGGATTGGTATTATATTTTATGCAGCGGCAGATGCAGATATTGTTTAACAGCGCCGTTACATAAGCTCCTCTTTTCTGTAAGCATTTGGACTTATTCCCGTCTGCTGCCTGAATTGCCGCAGAAAGTATTTATCGTCCTCATATCCGCATTTTATCGCTATATTCGGCAGGCTTAACGATGTGGTCATAAGCAGATATTTCGCAAGGGATATTCTGCTCTGAATAACGTCCTGATGGAAGCTCACCCCGAACATATTCTTATAAGCCGCACGAAAATGGCCGCAGCTTAAATGAAGGTCACGGCACTCATTTTCAGCGTCCCACACTTTATCAGGGTGATTGTACATATCCGTTCTGATTGCGCTGAATACCGTGAAATTCTGGGATCTCCGCAGTCTGCTTGCCTCCTCCGTCTTTTTGTTTATTTCCTCGGAAAGAATGTGAAGTATATCCTCAGGGGAGGTTTTGTCAGCCGATATTGTTATGCCGCAGGTGAGATTATTTTCCGTTTCATTTTCCGATTTGTACACAGAGGAATGAGAAATCAGACTTTGCAGCCTGTCAGCTATTTTCTTGTGGAAATCCTCACTCAGCCTTCCCACAGCAGCATATACAAACAGCTTATCCGAAAGCCTTGCGCATATTACATTTTTATTTACAGAGAGTTTGCGCATACAATCCGCCGCTTCAATATCAAGCTTTACGGAACGGCTTTTTTCGTCAATTCTGCTTTCATCGGTGAAAATACGTGTTTTCAGCAGAACAGCCGACACCATATCCTTTTCGTCTGCCTTTGAAAGAGCATTGTTCAGCTCACGCAAAAAGCCCTCCCTGTTGTATATTCCCGTAGCTGTATCCCTGAATGCGGAGAGATTGCTGTATTCCAGAAGCTCATTGATATCGTTCTTCATTCTCAGCACATTAAGCGCATTTACAGCGGAATTTATCCAGTTTATGGCATATGCGTCATAGCCGTCGGGCTTTGTATACTGAAATATAAAGTAGCCGATTTCAATACCGTTTATAAACATCGGGACGAAATACAGATTTTTTTTATCTCCCGAACCGGGCAGCTCATCGGGAAAGAGCATTTTTCTTATAAAATAGTGAGGTTCGGACGATTCCTGAACAGGGCTTATTATACGGTACAAGGTCATCATTTCATCGTTGGAGCTGACATTGAGGTCAGAGATTTCTTTAAGGCTGTTCCAGTTTTCGTAAAGGCAGAGATACAAACCGTCAAGATCACGTATAAGATAGGCATAATCCTGCAAAACGCGGATATAGCTGCTGAGTGAACGGCATACGGCGAGCTGATGCTCAAAGTTTCCGCAGGTAGTCATACTGTAGTAAAATCTTTCCTTGCGGACGATCTGCAGCTCCCTCATCAGAAAATTTTTATCGCTGCCGCATGAACAGGTACCGCCTGTTACCATACAGCCTTTTACAGATATATCCTCCTCAGGCGCGCCTGTTATAAGGCTGTTGAGCATACTTACCGCCTTTGCTCCTACGTTTCTTCTGTTGCGCAGATATGTACTTAAAATAGGGTGGTGGCAGTATCTCTCCCCAACATATTCATATCCCACAACAGATATTTCCTTGCCCACTTTAATTCCGTTTTCGACAAGCTTATCAATAAGACCATAAGCCATAAAATCGTTGGCGCATATAAGCGCCTGCGGCATATGCCGCTTTCCGCTGATATATTCGTCAGCAAGCTCCTCGCCCGAATTCATCCAGTAATTGCCGTAGATTATATTTTCATCATTAAATGGCAAGCCCTTTTCTTCAAGAACGTCCCTGACTCCCTGAACGCGCTCATGAGAGGTAGGGATTTCATACTGCCCCGTTAAAATATCTATTTTTGTAAAGCCGTGAACTTCTGTAAGATGGCGGGCGATTTCGCGGAAATCATCTCTTATATCATTATTTATGCAGATATACCCGTCAATATTATCTCCTGCCACAATAATAGGGATATTCACATTTTTCAGCTTTTCCATAATTGCAGGGCGGATATCCTTTTCCGACAGCGTTTCAGCCATAATAATAATGCCGTCCAGCCGCGGAGAATGGAGAAGCTCATAAATTTTGTTCTCAACTTCAATATTGGCGAAATATTCCAGATATGACAGGTTGTGTATATTTGAAATTATGGCTGTATCCATTCCATACTTTTCAGCCTGAAAAATAATACCGTCAAGCATCGACCTTTGTACGGATTCCGATGCTCTGCCTACTACAATGCCAATCAGGTATTTCTCACTCATATTATCTCACACCCTGAAATTATTTTGTTTCCGAAAATTAATAAAATCAATCAATTTTTGCTATAATTTAGTCATATGTTGCTATTCAAACACCATATATTGCTCTTTTTTATTTTTATTATATCACATTGCGAAACAAAAATCAAGAAAAACATCTTCAAAATATCCACCATTTCTGCAAATTGTGGGTTGTGATTATGACGCGAAAGGTGTATAATAATATACAAAGGATACGAAATAAACAAAAAACGTCTGTTATTTTAAAGTGTTTTTAAGTACTTTTTCGGACGTACACCATTTATGAAGGGATGATTATTGTGAGCAGGAAAAAAATAATTGCTGCCGCTGCTTCAGCTGCTGTATTTTTAAGCAATTTTGCAGTTATGCCTCAGCTGGCAGGTATGCAGTCCCATACAGTAAAAGCTGTATGCGATACCTTTGATGAAAACTATGATGGCTGGCATCACACAGAAACAGAAGAAATACTTGTTCCGTCCGAGGGTATAAACGACACAAGAGGTCTGCTTGTAACAGGAAGAAATTCTTCCGCAGAGGGTGCTGCATCATCTAAGGGCTTTTACCTTATCGGCGGTGAAAAATACGGCTACAGCATAAAAGTAAAGGCTGACACAGCTGAAACATTCCACCTCTCTCTTACTTATTTAGATGATGAAACTCATAAGGAAACCACAGTCGAGCTTGATTCCAAAAAAGCAAAAGCAGGTGAATGGACAGAGCTTTCAGCACAATTCAAGGCTCCAAAGGGTTCATATGAATTTGAAATGAAGATAACAACAGACAGTACCGCCGATTTTATAATTGATGAGTGCGTCGTTACAGGTAAAGAAACTGCGGCTGTAAAGGCTGCCGGAAATGGTCTGAAAGAGGCTTTCGCAGGCTATGGCTTCCGTGTAGGTAATATCCTCAACTATAAAACAGTAAACGATTCTGCTATCAAGGCAAATTACATCAAGGATTTCAACGCAATTGAGGGCGAGAACGAAACAAAGCCCGATGCTACACTTGTTAAAAACGGTTCTACAAATACAGATGTTAAAGTATCTCTTAACAGTTCAGCTGCAATTGCTGACTTCTGTATAAAGAATGGTATGGGCTTCCGCGGTCATACCCTTGCATGGCATAGCCAGACTCCGCAATGGTTCTTCAAGGATAACTGGCAGGACGGCGGAAACTGGGTAAGCGAAAGCGTTATGAAACAGCGTCTTGAAAGCTACATCAAGAATATCTTTGCTGCATTCAAATCACAGTATCCCACCCTTGACCTTTACGCATATGACGTTGTAAATGAAGCTGTATCCGACGATTCAAACAGAACAGCGAACAACGGCGGCGCAAGAGTTCCCGGTTACGGCAACGGCGCGTCACCATGGGTACAGGTTTACGGTGACAACGGCTTTATTGAGGACGCATTCACATTTGCAAGAAAGTATGCTCCTTCAACTTGTAAGCTTTTCTACAACGATTATAACGAATACTGGGATCACAAGCGCGATTGTATCATTAATACTGTCCTGAAACCTCTCAAAGCAAAAAATCTTATTGACGGTATGGGAATGCAGTCACATATTCCCGCAAATGCAACAGGCTTTGCAGGAACTGATTCCTACTTACAGGCAATGGATATGTACCTTGCTCTCGGTCTTGAGGTTCATGTTACTGAGCTTGATATTTCTGTTGAAAGCGGAAAATACAGCTATACAGATCAGGCGAATAAGTACAAGGCTATTTTCCAGCACGCTATGGAAGTTAATACAAGCGGCAATACACCCGGAAAGGTTACACTTATTCAGATGTGGGGACCAAACGACGCCAACTCATGGCTTAGCGCAGGTTCAAACGCTCTCCTCTATGATTCAAGCAATCAGCCCAAGGAAGCTTATAAAACACTTATGTCACTCGGTGACGGAAACGGCCCTATAGAGGGCGTAGGCGGTCCAACTGTAGTCGAGCCTAATGAGTACGGCTGGTACTATCAGTGCGGTTTCGAGGACGGCACAAGCGGCTGGACAGAACGCGGCGGAAACACAGTTGCACAGAGTTCAGCAGAGCATTATACAGAGTGGGGCAGTAATTCACTTTATGTTTCCGACAGAGAAGAAACATGGCAGGGTGCAATTTACACACTTAACAGCAATGCTTTCAAGGCAGGCGAAACATACAGCTTCAGCGCTCACGTAAAGCACAAGTCAAACGAAAACGTCAAGTTTATGATGAAGATCGAGTATACTGACGGCAGCGGAGAAACAGCTTATGACGAGGTTGCAACAGTTATTGCACCTGATGATACATGGGCTCAGCTTGTTAATACAGAGTATACAATTCCTGCTGATGCTTCAGGCGTGAAGATCTACATTGAAACAGAGGAGTCACTCACAGACTTCTATGTTGACGAGGCAATCGGTGCTTTAGGCGGCACAGGTATTCAGGGTGAGGGACAGCCTGAGCTTCCGGATCAGCCGAATACTCCCGGAAAGCCCTCAGCATCAATTATCCCCGGCGATACTGACAGAAGCGGAAACCTTACTGTTTTTGATATGATAAATGCACGTAAGGTACTCGCAGGAACAATCACAGACGCTGATATTATCAAGGCAGCCGATGTTGACCAAAGCGGTAAGGCTGAGGTTAATGACCTTGTTCTCTTACAGCAGTTCCTCCTCGGAATTATCGACCAGTTCCCGAATAACAGACCTGCTGTTGATACAGCAGCTATGGAAGCGGTATTCAAGAACCTCTCCATAAACAGCAGCTGGAAAAAGGAGGGCGAAAATAACGTTCTCTGGACTCAGCGTTTCGGAGCTGATCCGGGATTTATGGTGTATAAGGACAGACTTTATGTATACACCACAAACGACGCTCCCGAATACAGAAGCGACGGAAAAATTCAGGTAAACACATACAATTCAGGTACTATCAACTGTTTCTCATCGGCTGATCTCGTAAACTGGACAGATCACGGTGCAATTCCCGTAGCAGGCAGAAACGGCAGAACACAGAATGGTGCTGCAAAGTGGGCAACATATGCATGGGCTCCTGATGCAGCATGGAAAACAATCAACGGCAAGGATAAATTCTTCCTTTACTTTGCAGACAGCGCAGGCGGCATCGGCGTTCTTACAGCTGATAATCCTGCGGGACCATATACCGATCCAATCGGCAAGGCGCTTATCAACAAGAGTACATCAGGCTTTGGCGATGTAACATGGCTCTTTGATCCTGCTGTTCTCGTTGACGACGACGGCTCAGGCTATCTCTATGTAGGCGGCGGCGTACCCGACGGCAAGGCAGCTGATCCCGGTACAGCAAGAGCTGTCAAACTTGGCAATGATATGACATCACTTTCAGGTTCAGCTGTAAAGATGAATCCCCCTTATCTCTTTGAGGATTCAAGCATTCTCAAGGTAGGCGATACCTACTATTACTCATACTGCACAAACTGGAACACAGGCGGAAATCCCTACGGCTTCGGCAATGCTGAAATTGCGGTAATGACGTCAAAAAATCCGCTTGGCCCATTTACCTACAAGGGAATAGCATTAAAAAATCCTGCATCCTATAAGCTCGACGGCGGCGGAAACAACCACCATTCAATCGTTGAGTTCAAGGGCAAGTATTATATGCTGTATCACAGCCGAAATCTTTCAAGAGCAATGAACATTCAGGCTCTCAATTCAGATGGTACTGTTGACCTTGGCGGAAACTACCGTTCACCTCACATTGACGAGGCAACATTCTCAAATGGTATGTTCTCGGCAACAGGAACAATGAAGGGCGTTTCACAGATTGAAACACTCAATCCCTACACAACAGTACAGGCTGAAACAATGTCAAGCCAGTCAAAGGGAATTACTACAAGCGGTCTTACAGATACAAAGGTTATCGGTAAGAAGGGCGAATGGACAAAGGTAAGCGGCGTTAATTTCAAGAACGGCACAGATTCACTCACAATCAAGGCTTCATCTTCAAACGGCGGAGCAATAAAGGTATGCGTTGGCTCACCCACAGGTGATGTTATCGGTTACGCAGAGCTTTCATCTGCAATGGAGAACGTAACAGTTCCCACAGTAACAAATATGACAGGCACAAAGGACGTTTACTTTGTATTCAGCGGCGATGTTGAATTTGATTCATGGAGCGTTAAATAAGATATTCTCAATCCCTCATAAATAAAGTTCATCGGGAGGGATCTCCCGATGGACACTCTCCCTCATATCAGAGGGAATATTTCAACTGATTATACTCTTTCTGTTATCTGCACAATTACAGAAAGATGTAATATTATTTATGTGCCAACTAACTCTTGAATTTTTCTGCTTGCCTAAAAGCCAAAATTTGTCGTCAGAAAAGCTTGCAATACACAAAGTATTACTGCACTTTTCTTCCTAAACTTTTGACTTTTATCCTGCACATAAAATATTCACGAGTTAGCTGCCCCATCAATAAAAAATAATGTAAGGGTAAGACAAATCAGAAAACCGGTCGTTTGGGTTACGGCCGGCTTTTTGTTTTTAGAGGTTAGAAAAATTAAGAATTATGAATTAAGAATTAAGAATTGATGTGTGCGGTGGATTTTTAATAATGCGTAATTCGTAATGCGTAATGCGTAATTATGTGTATAATTTAGCCATTAGCTTTTAGCCGTTAGCCGTTAGCCATTAGGTTGGGGTGCGGCAATTTTACTAGAAACCGCTAATTTGCGTAGGGGCTGCCTTTGGCAGTCCGCTGATGAAATTCTAATCATTGTATTCCGCAGATGCAGCAATTTGAAGTGCGGTATCTTTATCCTCAGCTTTTACTACAAAGCAGTATTCAAGATTTTCACTGGGCATTACGTTTATCCAGTAGTTTGAATCTTCTCCATACTGGTGAATAAATATATGTGCTGTTTCAGTTTCAAGGATATATGCGTTCTGATATGGCAATAAGGAAATACCCTTTGCATATCGGATTGTATTTGCGGTGATTTCGTCAAGACCTGCAAGGTCAGCTTCGGTGATACTCAGCAAGGCTTTAATACGTCCGTATCTTGTGCCGTTTGTATCAATTCCGAGTTCAGCGAGAGGTTTATCGTAGAGATTTTCGTTATTTTTGCTTTCTTCATAGGAAATCATATTCATCTTTTCAAAGAATTGATTCATCATTTCCCTTTCCTCAGGTGTTTCTTCTGTGGTTTCAACTTCTGACCAATCATTCTGAAGTATATAGCTTACCTTTATTGTTTCTTTTATGTTTTCCTCAGGAACTTCATTAGTATATTTTTCAATACTTGTAAGTTTTTCATGGTTATTTACATCAGCCGGAACTTTCATAGAAACACCGTTTTCAAAATTCACAGTTTTCCAATCATCCGGAACTGTAAAGTATTCTTCAGGAATTTCCATTGCTGTTTCATTCATAGGAAAAAGTCCTTTTTTGAATTCCTCAATATCTGCAATTAATTCATCTTCGTTATAACTTGCATCGTTTTCATTATCTGTCGGGACTGCATCAGTTGTTTCGGATGAAATATCGGAACTTTTTTCAGTAATGGGTTCGGAGTCGTGACCGCATCCACCAAGACAAAGCATAGCAGCAGTTATAACAAGTAGTAATTTTTTCATAAATAACACCTTTTTTCTTTAATCAAACGGGTTTTTAGAGATGCCCATTTTATTATACAATGAATTAACATTAAAGTCAAGTGGGACCTATTGCTCTCCCAACTAAACCTTGCCATCAAATACTCGGCACAAAGAAAATTTCTCTGTGTCAGAAAAACTTGAAATACGACAATATTCCTGTGTTTTTCTTCCTTGATAAATTTCTTTTCTGCTTTCGTCTTTTTGGCAAGGTATAATTAGTGGAGCAATAACAATTCTTCAAAAAGTCCACCAAATCTTCAAATTGTCAGTTGTAAATTTTTTGTGAATGTGGTAAAATGATAACATAGGATAAAACGCTATTGCTCATTTTATCGAAAGGGATGATTAATTTATGAATTTGAAATCAATTTTCAGCAGAACAATTTCTGCTGTCACAGCGTCGGCTATGCTCATTACAGGCTTTGCCATTGCTCCGCAGGATAACCCTATGGAGTCCTCCGCAGCAAGTGCCGTCATAGTTGACACAACAACAGAATATCAGACAATCCGCGGTTTCGGCGGTATCAACCACCCCGAATGGACAGGTCAGGATCTCACCGAAGCACAGAGAAAAACAGCATTCGGCAACGGTGATAATCAGCTTGGTATGTCAATTCTCCGTGTGTTTGTAAATCCTGATAAAAACCAATGGAATAAAGCCGTAGCTACTGCAAAATATGCTCAGTCACAGGGCGCAACTATTTTCGCTTCTCCATGGGAGCCGCCCTCAAATCTTGCCGAAAAAGGTACAGGCGGCGCAAGAGGCGGTAAGCTCCATCTGCCGAAGTCAAATTATGCGGCATATGCTCAGCATCTCAACGATTTCGGAACATATATGAAAAATCAGGGTGTTGAACTTTACTCCATTTCAGTTCAGAATGAACCCGACTATGCGGACGAATGGACAGCGTGGTCATCAGACGAAACAACTGATTTCCTTGCGAATTATGCAGATAAAATCACAAGCACCCGTGTAATGTCCCCCGAAACATTCCAGTATACAAACAAGGATTACTATTCCAAAATCCTCAATAACTCAAAGGCTATGGCAAACTGTGACCTTTTCGGTACGCATTTCTACGGCACACAGAGAAGCCAGATGGATTTCCCTGCTCTTGAAAACTGCGGCAAGGAAATCTGGATGACCGAGGTTTATGTTCCGAACAGTCACGCAGATTCAAATAATATCTGGTCTGAGGCTATTCAGGTATCAGAGAATATCCATAACGGTCTTGTTGTGGGCAATATGAGCGCTTATGTGTGGTGGTACATCAGAAGAAGCTACAGTCCAATGAGCGAGGACGGCACTATCTCAAAGCGCGGCTACAATATGGCGCATTTTTCAAAGTGGGTTCGCCCCGGTGATATCCGAATTGCAGCAACTGAACAGCCTTCAAGCGGAGTTCTCGTTTCCGCTTATAAAAACGACAACAAGCAGGTAACAATTGTAGCTATCAATAAAGGTACAGAGGGCTATGCTCAGGAGTTCAGAATTGGCAGCGGCGAAAAAATCATTGACGTTGACCGCTGGAGAACATCAGCAAATGAAAATATTGCACTTACAGAAAATCTTGAAAATGACGGCAGCAGCTTTTTTGCACAGCTCCCTGCAAGCAGCGTTACAACCTTTGTTGTAAGTCTTGAGGGCAGCGGCACTACTCCCGGTTCACAGCCTGACGAAAACGGTTATTACTACCACGATACATTTGAAAAGGACACTTTTGAATGGGCAGGCAGAGGCGCTGCAACAGTTATGACAAGCGGACGTACTTTCTATAAGGGCGCGGAAGCTCTCCTTGTTCAGGAAAGAACAGCAACATGGAACGGCGCTGCAAAGCCCCTTAATTCCAAGGTATTCAAGCCCGGTGAAACATATAGCTTCAGCACACTTGCAACATATTTTGACGGTGGGCCTTCAACAAAGTTCTTTATGAAATTGCAGTACACAGGCGCTGACGGTGAAACTCACTATTCAACTATAGCCGAGGGTGAAACTATCCCCGGTACATGGGTACAGCTTGCAAATGCAAATTATAAAATCCCCGAAGATGCAGCGGATATGCAGATATATGTTGAAACCGAGGCAGGAACGGAGAATTTCTACATTGAGGAAGCTATCGGAGCTGTAGCAGGTACAAAGATCGAAGGCCCTGCTGCTCCCGTTATTCCTGAGCCTACAGAAGCTCCAACAAATCCTCCTACACAAGCGCCTACAAATCCGCCTACACAAGCTCCTACAAATCCTCCTACACAAGCTCCTGCTGAGTTTATGCCGGGTGATGTTGATCTCAACGGCGCAATTAATGTTTACGATCTTATTTGTATGAGAAAGGGCGTTACAAGCTCATTTGCAAGCAATATTTCGGCAGCGGCAGCAGATGTAAACGCTGACGGTCAGAATAATGTGGCTGATCTTGTAATTCTCCAGCAGTATCTCCTTGGCAAGAAAGTGGAACTGAAAAAAGCAAAGTAATATAAGGGAGCCTCCACCTATTTCGGTGGGTGCTGCTCCGAAAAAAACCTCCCTCGTCAACCAACAAACGAGGGAGGTTTTATAATTAAGAAAGGAGTATAATTAACAATGAAAAATTCAGAAATTAAAGATTAAACATAACGTTGTTCAGAACTGCCTCAAGCATTTCCTGTCTGCCGCTGGAGAGGGAATCAGTTACCTCGCCCTTTTCGAGAGCATACTTTTCAAGCTCAGCAAAGCCAACCTTGCCGTCGATGATATCCTTGCCGATACCTGTTGTCCATGAAGCATAGCGCTCCTCAACAAACTTGTCGATACGTCCGTCTGTGATAAGCTTGTCAGCAATTCTCAGACCGAGAGCAAATGTATCCATACCTGCAATGTAGCTGTGGAAAATATCCTCAGGAGTAAAGCTGCCGCGTCTTGCCTTTGAGTCGAAGTTAAGACCGCCGTTTGTGAAGCCGCCTGCCTTGAGAACCTCGTACATACAAAGAGCTGCTTCATATACATTTGTGGGGAACTGGTCTGTATCCCAGCCAAGGAGAGTATCGCCCTGATTTGCGTCAATAGAGCCGAATGCGCCATTTTCACGGGCAACGCGAAGCTCATGCTGGAATGTGTGCTGTGCAAGAGTAGCGTGGTTAGCCTCAATGTTCATCTTGAAATCCTTGTCAAGACCATACTTGCGGAGGAATCCGAGAACAGTAGCTGTATCGAAATCATACTGGTGCTTTGTAGGCTCCTTTGGCTTAGGCTCAATGTAGAAATCGCCTGTGTAGCCGATAGAACGAGCGTATTCAACAGCCATTTTCATAAGGCGAGCCATATTGTCAAGCTCCAGTCCCATATTTGTGTTAAGGAGAGTTTCATATCCCTCGCGTCCTCCCCAGAATACATAGCCGTTGCCGCCGAGTTTTACTGTAGCGTCAATGGCTTTTTTAATCTGAGCAGCAGTATATGCGAAAACGTCGGCAGAGGGAGAAGTTCCTGCACCATGCATAAAGCGGGGGTGATCGAAGCACTTTGCAGTACCCCAGAGAAGCTTCTTAGAGGGATCTGCCGCCATTTTCTCAGCGATGTAATCAACTATCTTGTCGAATTCCGCATTTGTTTCGGCAAGAGAGCCATATTCGGGAGAGAGATCACGGTCGTGGAAGCAGAAATAGTCAATGGAGAGCTTATCCATAATTTCGAATGCAGCGTCAACCTTAGCCTTAGCGCGAGCCTGCGGATCGGATTCGCCCCATGTCTTGTCTGTAGTGCCGCAGCCGAACATATCAGTTCCGTCGCCGCCCATTGTGTGCCACCATGACAGAGCGAATTTAAGCTGCTCTTTCATGGTTTTTCCGCCGATGACCTCATCAGGGTTGTAGTATTTGAATGCAAGAGGGTTGGTACTGTTTTTGCCCTCGTAAGGTATTTTGCCTATATTGCTGAAAAATTCACTCATTTTAAAAACCTCCGTTTAATAAAATTCTCAGACAGCAGCTTTCGCCGTGACTGCTGTCTTGTGTTACTGCTTCCCGTGCTGATGAGGAAGCAATTCAAGTTTGAGAATAACTAAATTATAACTCTTTCTGTTGAAAACGACTAATCAATTATTGCTTTTTTAAAAACAAAATTTGCTAACTTGTTAAGAAAACTGTAAAAAATTCTGTTCAGAAGGGACGAAACGACGTAATACAGCCTTAATTGTCGCTGTCTGAGGTTTTGAAAAGTTTTCGAAATTCAGACGGCGTACAGTTTTTGTGAGCCTTGAAAATGCGGTTGAAGGTTGTCAGGCTGAGAAAGCCTGAACGCATGGCAATATCTGTTATGGAAATGGTGGGATCGCAGAGAAGCTGTTCCGCCATTTTTATGCGTTTGCAGCTGATATACTGAACGCAGGACATATTATTATACTTCTTAAAAAGCCGCGAGAAATGGAATTTGCTGTAGCCTGCAATTTCCGCAAGAGTATCGAGAGAAAGCTCCTCGGTGAAGTTGTGGTTGATGTAATTCATCACGTATTTCAGTTTTGCGCTGTCATCGGAGCTGATATTTTCGCCTATTTCGCTGTTTCCTGCCTGACGCAGCTGAGATTCGCGCACCGCTGTGAGAATGTTAAGCAAATTCATATAGATACGCGCGTCTGCCACGGGGGATTTTGAGTAGTAATCGGAGTAGATATCAAGTATACCCTTGCGCGCAATGAGGTACAGCTCCTTGTCGGGTTCGGGAGTTATGTACACAGATGAACTGAACACAGGGAGCAGCGAATCGAGGATTGCATTGCCGCCCAGCTGGGTATTATCGCATTGGAAAAATATTCTCCGCCCCTCTCTTGCGGGCATTGAATGAAGCTCTCCCGGCGGAATTATGAGTATTTCCTTTTCTTTAAGAGTGTACTCCTTATCCCCTGAAATCACAGTGAAATCGTTTGTGAGAGGGATAATGATTTCGACAGCATTGTGCCAATGTATCGGATATGCCTCAGTTTCCACGTTATCGTGGAGCATAACGACACGCTTGTTTTCATATTCTACCGTTTCGTAAACACCTGTGAGATTTTTTATCATAAAATGGCACCTCGGTTTTTGGAAACCCTTTTTGTGAATTTGACGAAAAGTGTAGACAAAGTTGGGTTTATCCATTTTTCTTCTGATAACATTATACACCAAAATGATATAATTTGTAAATACTGTTTGAATAATTTGTGAAAATTCAGCAATTGATGAACAAAGCACCGCAATTTTTGGTTAGTGATAGAGTAGAAAAAGATATATAATTAATTCATAAGATGGAAAAAACACAATGTCAGAAAACGACAGAATATGTGAAGGCAGGTGGAAGATGTCAGTAAAATTTTCGGAGATAAATTACGGAACCTTCGGAAGCTGCGTCTGCCTTGAAAATGGCAGAATAAAGCTTATCGCAATGGCTGAGGCGGGGCCGAGAATAGTATGGTTCGGAGCTGCCGACGGAAGCAATATGCTTTTCGAGGACAATGACCGTAACTTTTATGAAATAAACCGCGGCTACGGCGTCTGGTACGCTTACGGCGGACACAGAATATGGACAGCTCCCGAAATGATGCCTGAAACATATCTTCCTGATAACTCAGGCGTTGTATACAATTTTTACGGCGGAAAGCTCACGCTTACTGCTCCTGCAACAATATTTGGCAAGCAGATCAGTATGGAAATAACAATGAATGAGGACGACACAGTTGACATTCTGAACAAAATAGAGAATTGCTCATCAAAACCGTCAGTTTTTGCTCCGTGGTCAATAACGGGACTTGCGGCAGGGGGTACGGAATACATACCTTTATGTAAGAAAGACAACGGTTTTCTTCCTAACAGAACGATGGCGCTCTGGAGCTATTCCGATATACGCGACGAACGCTTCGAACTTGCAAATGAATATGCTATGCTGCGGCAGGATCCGCAGAATAAAAAGGCTTTCAAGGCAGGCTTCAATGTGACTGACGGATATGTTGAATACCGTAAGGGCGAGCATATTTTCAGAATGAGCTTTGACAAATACCGTAAAATGGAATATCCCGATTTCAGCTGCAATTTTGAAACATATACAAATCATCTGTTTCTTGAATGTGAGCTGCTGGGAGAGCTGAGAAGCTATGCTCCCGGTGAAACGGCTATAATCCGTGAAAAATGGGAGATCATAAAAAATAAGGATCTTGACAGATCCGAAAGAAAGGACGGTTAGGGTGGAGAAATACAAAAACGAAGCATTAACCGCACAGGAGAGAGCTGAGGATATTGTCAGCAGACTCACAGTAACAGAGGCAGCGTCACAGCTTAAATATGATGCGTCCTCGGTGGAAAGTCTTGGAATTCCTGCATATAACTGGTGGAGCGAGGGCTTGCACGGTGTAGCGAGAGCAGGAGTTGCTACGATGTTTCCTCAGGCTATAGGTCTTGCGGCAATGTTTGACGATGAGCTTCTTGAAAGGGCAGCAGACGTTATTTCCGATGAAGCGAGAGCTAAGTACAATGAGTATTCGGCTCACGGTGACAGGGATATATACAAGGGGCTTACCCTCTGGTCGCCGAATATCAACATATTCCGCGATCCCCGATGGGGCAGAGGTCAGGAAACCTATGGTGAGGATCCCTACCTTACAGCGCGGCTTGGAGTTGCTTTCACAAAGGGGCTTCAGGGCAGCGGAAAGGTTCTGAAAACTGCCGCCTGTGCAAAGCATTTTGCAGTTCACAGCGGACCTGAGGCTTGCCGTCACGAGTTTGACGCGGCGGTCAGCAAAAAGGATATGGCTGAAACTTATCTCCCTGCTTTTGAAGCTCTTGTAAAAGAGGCTAAGGTTGAAAGCGTTATGGGAGCTTACAACAGAGTCAACGGAGAGCCTGCCTGTGCAAGCGGTCAGCTCAGGGGCAAGCTTGATGAATGGGGCTTTGACGGTCATTTTGTTTCAGATTGCTGGGCGATACGTGACTTTCATCTCAATCATAAGGTAACAAAAACTGCTCCCGAATCGGCGGCGATGGCATTGACAAAGGGCTGCGACCTCAATTGCGGAAACACCTATATTCACCTGCTTATAGCGCTGAGAGATGGACTTATCACAGAAGATGATATCCGCAAAGCCTGTGTAAAGCTTATGAGAACAAGAGTCCGTCTTGGAATGTTTGACAAGGAAACGGAATACGACAAGCTTGACAGCGAAATTGTAGCCTGTGAAAAGCATAAGGAGCTTTCCCTTGAATGTGCAAGACGTTCAATGGTACTGCTGAAAAATAAGGGAATACTTCCTCTTGACAGGAGCAAAATCAAGACAATCGGAGTAATCGGTCCCAATGCAGACAGCCGTGCGGCTCTTGAGGGCAACTACAACGGCACAGCTGACAGATACATAACATTCCTTGAGGGAATACAGGACGAGTTTGAGGGCAGAGTGATGTACTCACAGGGCTGTCATCTCTACAAGGACAGATGTATGGCTCTTGGTATGGCTGACGACCGTATTGCTGAGGCTGAAATCGTTGCGGAACATTCAGATGTGGTTATTCTTTGTCTTGGACTTGATGCCACCATTGAGGGCGAGGAGGGAGATACAGGAAATGAATTTTCCTCAGGCGATAAAAACGAGCTTTATCTCCCCGAAAGTCAGCGTAAGCTGGTCAAGGCTGTTATGAAGTGCGGAAAGCCTGTTATTATTGTAACAGCGGCTGGAAGTGCAATTAATGTAGAGGCGGACTGCGACGCTGAAATTCACGCGTGGTATCCGGGACAAAGCGGCGGAAAAGCTCTTGCGGAAATACTTTTCGGCAAGGTTTCCCCATCAGGAAAGCTTCCTGTAACATTCTATAAGAGTGCGGAGAAGCTTCCCGACTTTGAGGATTACAGTATGACAGGGCGTACCTACAGGTATATAACCGATAATGAAAATGTACTGTATCCCTTTGGTTATGGACTGACCTATTCAAAGGTTGAATGTACTGACCTGAAATATGATAACGGCACAGCGGCTGTTACGGTAACAAACAGCGGAGAATGTGATACAGAGGACGTTGTGCAGCTTTACATAAAGGGCTTCAGCGAAAATGCTGTATTGAATTACAGTCTTTGCGGATTTAAAAGAGTTTCTCTTGCAAAGGGTGAAACGAAAACAATCGAGCTGAAAATTGCGGAAAGCGCATTTGAGGCGGTAAACGCAGAGGGCGAAAGAGTTCGTGAGGGGGATAAATTCACCTTGTACGCAGGAACATCACAGCCTGATGCACTAAGTAAGAGCTTAACAGGTACAATGAGCGTATCTGTTGATATTAAGGGGCTTGTCTGAAATTTCCAACATATTTCAGATAACCCGAATGATAATGTATAACGGAGGTTTTTTCTATGAAAAAGGTAATATCTACACTTGCAGCAATGTCAATGCTTCTGTCAATGGCAGCTTGCGGTCCGAAAGAAGAAGGCGGCAGTTCATCCGGTAAGGAAGTCCTCAATGTATGGGCTTTCACAGAAGAAGTTCCCGGAATGGTAGAGAAGTACATCGAGCTTCACCCTGAGTTTGGCGAGAAGTACGAAGTCAAGACAACAATTATCCCCACAACAGACGGCGCATATCAGCCTGCACTTGATCAGGCACTTGCAGCAGGCGGTGACGAAGCTCCCGACATTTACGCTGCTGAGGCTGCATTCGTTCTGAAGTATACACAGGGCGAGGCTGCAAAGTATGCTGCTCCCTACAAGGATCTGGGAATTGATGTTGACAATGCTATTTCCGCAGCTGAGATTGCACAGTATTCAGTAGATATCGGTACAAACACATCAGGCGATGTTGTAGGTCTTGGCTATCAGGCTACAGGCGGCGCTTTCATCTATCGCCGTTCAATCGCAAAGGACGTATTCGGCACAGATGATCCGGCAGCAATTAAGAGTGAGATCGGTCCCGGCTGGGATAAGTTCTTTGAGGCTGCTGATGAGCTGAAGGCTAAGAATTACGGTATCGTTTCAGGCGATGGTGATATGTGGCACGCTGTTGAAAACAGCTCTGAGTCAGGCTGGGTAGTTGACGGTAAGCTCCGCATCGACTCCAAGCGTGAGGAATTCCTTGATCTTTCCAAGAAGCTTATGGATAACGACTACCACAACAATACAGAGGACTGGTCTGACGCATGGTTTGCTGATATGAAGGGTGAAGGCGGAAAGGGAATTTTCGGTTTCTTCGGCCCTGCATGGCTCATCAACTACACAATGGCTGACAACTGCGGCGGTAAGGCTGTAGGCGAAGGTACATACGGTGACTGGGCAGTTTGTGAATCACCTATCGGCTTCTTCTGGGGCGGTACATGGGTACTTGCAAACAAGGACAGCGAGCATAAGGAAGCTGTTGGCGATCTCATTGAGTGGATCACACTTGACACATCTGATACAGGACTTCAGTATATGTGGGCAAACGGAACATATAATCCCGATAAGCCTACAAAGGACTGTGTAGCTTCAGCTGTTGTTATGGAGAAGTCTGACGGAGCAGTTGACTTCCTCGGCGGACAGAATATGTTCGATGTATTTGTTCCTGCTAACCAGTATGCAAACGGTAAGAACCTCACTCCTTACGATGAAAAGATCAACTTACTCTGGAGAGATCAGGTTCGTATGTACACATCAGGTCAGAAAACAAAGGAAGAAGCACTTAACGACTTCAAGAGACAGGTAAACGACAACCTTGCAATTGAAGCTGAATAATCAGGGCGTGATGTCGCACGGCAAATACGTTTAATGCAGTTATCGGCAAAATATGCCGAAAAAACGGGCGAGTGACTTTAATATCAACACGCTCGGAAATATAATGGCATACCGCACAGGGGATAACCTTACCTTGTGCGGAATTGCCGTAATCCAAGGTGGTGCGAAACTTGAAAAAACCATTAAAGGGAGTCAGCTACGCGAAATGGGGATATATTTTCAGCATACCTTTTATTGTGATATTCCTTATTTTTTCGCTGTACCCCACAATTTACACAACAGTTCTGGGTTTCACAGACTGCGTAGGACTTAATAATACCAGCTGGAAATTCCTTGATAATCCGTTTGAGAATTTTAATACGATTATTCATAACCAGTCGTTTATCACATCTTTGATAAATACAATAGTTATCTGGGTAATGAATTTTATTCCACAGATAACTATGGCACTTCTGCTTGCGGCTATTTTCACATCTCACAGAAACGAGATAAGAGGAAAGGGCTTTTTCAAGGTAGTATTCTATATGCCGAATATTATCACAGCTGCGTCAGTAGCAATTCTGTTCAACGCCCTTTTCAATTATCCTGTTGGCCCTGTAAATGACATTATCGTATCAGTAGGTGAATTTTTCCATAAAATAAACCTGATAGACGAGCCATACAAGGAGTACAACTTCTTTGTAGATAAGGTTGCGGCAAAGATAATCGTAGCGTTTATCCAGTTCCTGACATGGTACGGAAACACGATGATCGTTCTTATTTCGGGTATTCTCGGAATAAGCCCTGACATTTACGAGGCGGCTGAAATTGACGGTGCAAACGGCTGGCAGACATTTTTCAAAATTACAGTTCCGAATCTTAAAACAGTTCTTCTGTACACACTTATCACCAGTCTTGTAGGCGGACTTAATATGTACGATATTCCGAAGCTGTTCCTTGAGGGCGGTCCTGACAATGCAACTCTTACAACAAGCGTATTTATCTACAATCAGGCATTCAGCGGAAGCTATCTCTTTAACAGAGCCGCTGCTGCAAGTATGATTTTGTTTGTCCTTATCGGTATTCTTTCAGCGTTGCTGTTCTGGATCATGCGTGACAAGGACGAAGCGAAGATAAACAAAGAAAGAAAGCTTGCAATGCGTGAAGCTAAGAAGAAGGGAGCGAAGATATAATGGCAGTAGTAGCAGGTAAAAGCTCAGGCAATGTTTTATTCAAGGTAATGGCTTACACTCTTTGCATACTGCTGGCAATTATAAGCTTGTTTCCTTTTGTGATTATGATAATCAACGCTACAAGAAGCACAACACAAATTCAGCAGCATGCTGTATCGCTTATTCCGTCAACATATCTCATGAATAACTTTGATGTACTGACGGGAAAATCATTTGATCCGCTGAAAGGATTTTTCAACTCTCTTATTATATCAGTAAGCTCCACAATATGTACGGTTTACTTTTCAACAATGACAGCATATGCTCTTGTAGCATATGACTGGAAGCTGAGAAAGCCTTTCTTCACACTTATTATGTGCGTACTTATGATACCTGCACAGGTAACGAGTATCGGATTTTATCAGTTTATGTACAAAATCGGAATGACTAATAATTTCCTTGCACTTATACTTCCATCAATTGCAGCGCCGACGGTAGTATTTTTTATGAGGCAGTATATGCTTCCCTCATTGCCTTTGGAAATATTACAATCGGCAAGAATCGACGGTGCAGGCGAGTTCAGAATTTTCAATCAGATAGCTCTGCCTATGATGAAGCCTGCAATGGCTACACAGGCGATCTTCTCATTTGTAACAAGCTGGAACAGTCTGTTCCTGCCGCAGATTCTTCTCATTGACAATGATAAGCACACATTGCCGATTATGGTAAGTCAGCTTAACGGTGACATTTACCGTACAGAGTTCGGAGCGATTTACCTTGGATTATTCCTGACGGTACTGCCTGTACTTGTGATATACTTTGTACTTTCAAAGCATATTATTGCAGGTGTAGCACTTGGCGGAGTAAAGGGATAATCTATCGTTTCACAGGCGATTTATACACACACTTTCATATAAAAAAGCGATGCCCTCGGAAATTCCGGGGGCATTGTTTTGTATGGGGATTTGTGTATAATTTAGCCATTAGCTTTTAGCCGTTAGCCGTTAGCCATTAGGTTGGGGTGCGGCGTAACTTTACTTTTTCTATTCATAATAAATACAAAAGGGTGATTTACAACCAAAGAGGAACACTTGTATTTTTGTTTGCAAGCTATGATTTATATTCATATGACCGCTTGAAAAAGTCAGGTCACACAAAAGAAAAAAGTCGGGAAAAGGGGGTAGGTGACGGAAAGAGAGTTCCAGAGGGAAAACCAGAGGAAGGGGGAGAATACCCGACTTTTGTGCCAGTTTTTTCTTCTCCCCCTTCCTATGGTTGTCCCTTTGGTTTGTGCAAAATTCGCAATATACAGAAATACTGCAA
>JAGAMB010000056.1 GCA_017624895.1 Ruminococcus sp.
GTAATTTCAATTGATATGTGTTATAATATTCTTGTGGTACTTTTTTCATTGTAATTTAATAATACCACAAAAAATTACTGCTGTCACGCATTTTTTCGTGACAGCAGTTTTTTTCTTTTTTACTCTTTTTTTACAGCGCCTCGTTTAATGTATTAATATAATATTTTATGAATTGGTATTACTGTGGAGATGCAGCCTTATTTTCTCCATCTGCTGCCTGTGCAGGACGAAGTCTGGCAGCATTTGGATCAATTTTCAGTATAAGCTCCTTGATATTATCATCAAGAGTGAGATTATATGTCAGTTTAAGGGCCTGAAGTGCATTAGGCATATCCTTCTGAGCAAGATAGTATGAAGAAAGCTGAGCTGCAACCTCGATAACCTTCTTATCGGGACCATATTCGATATCGTATTTCTTCATAGTGTTTATCATCTGCTGCTGAGTAGGTCTGATAATAGGAGAGCCTTTAAGGTCGGAAAGGTGTTTCATTTCCAGCGGAATAGCAGGATTTGGAGCAAACATAACGCTTGCGGTATAGAACACACCTGCATCCTCATACTCACCGAAATCCATAAGAGTATAGCCTATATTTGCATAACATCTTGCAATAGAAACAGGTGATGAAGCGATTTTTAATGTATCTCTTGAAACCTCAATAACCATTCTCTTATTGCGAATAAGCTTATAAACCTCGCAAAGCTCAAATCTTGGAGCAACATCTACAGGATTGTACTCGATAGCTGTTTCAAGGATCGGGATAGCGTCAATATTTGCTCCTGTTTCAACAAGGAGATAAGCATAGGTAGTTATAAATGACGAGAAGTCAAAGGGAGTACGATTAAGCACCTTATCGTCCTTGAAAAGAACCTGACAGAGATTATCCTCAAAGGGATTGCGGAGTGAAACAAACTTTGCAGTTTCTGTGGGAGCGTAGTCGAGGGTAATTTTCTTATAGAGCTTTTCAGCAAGGGGAATAGCCTTGACGATTTTCTTTTCCTCAATAAGGTCAACGATTTTCTGGTGGTATAAATCAAGTCTTGTTCCGTCAAGATGAGTAAGACGGTCAATTTCCTTTTTTCTTTCCTCCGGCATATTTTCAAGGATAAGCTCGCCAACAGCATTAACTCCTTCAGCATTGCCCTCCTTGGCAAATTTTTCAGCCTCTGCCTTCAGAATTTTTTCATTTTCTTCCGGAGAATTTCCGAGCTTTGCACGGAGTTCTTTAATAATATCATTTTTTTCCATATTTTCAACCTCATTTTAATGTTATCCCACCCATACGGGCAGGATAACATAAGTATTATTTTCTCTTTGCCATTTCCTTCTGGAATTTAGCGTCAATTTTATCCTGCTTTTTCTTTGCTTTAAGCTCTGACTTTGAAAGAAGTCTGTCGTTGTTTGCAGCGGGTGCGGCAGCAGGAGCCGCAGGTCTTGATGCAGGGGAAGCGGAAGGTCTGGGTGAAGAATATGTATTTCTCACAGGTGTCTTGTATTCCTGATATGCAGGAACGTTTGTCTGAGCTTTTGCTTCTGCAAGCTTCTTTTCTTTAAGTGAGTTATCGCCCAGCTGCGAGAGAACGTCCTCAATGGAATTGAGAACAGAGGTTCTCTGCTGTAAGCCCTGAGTTTCTGTAAGGCTCTGATTAGCATATTCCTTTGACTCTGAAATAGCTGAGATAAATGCCTGAGAAGTTGCTTTTGTGTGAGGATTTGTAGCAATTTTTGATACGTTTGCTGATACAGGAGTACCCTTTGCGGCATCTGCGGCAGCAATTCTCTGACCGGGAGTCATATCCTTTGTTGATGTGGGAATTTCCTGTGCAGCAGCAACAGCGTCACGAAGTCTTGTGTTCTGGTTAAATCTCTGGTTAAATGTTGCAGATGGCGGAACAGGGATATTCTGTCCGGGCAGGGGAGCGAGAACAGGCTGACCGTTCTGGTCGTAGCCCTGAATTTGCATCTGAACATATGAATATATCGGCTGATTGAGGCTGTCGTAGCCTGTGATCTGCGGAACTGAGAGGATCTGACCGACAGCACTTGCAGGAGCCGCAGGATTTGGAACAGGTGCAGGAGCAGGCTGAACAGGAACAGGCTGTACAGGAACAGGTGCAGGAGCAGGCTGAACAGGAACAGGCTGTACAGGAACAGGTGCAGGAGCAGGCTGAACGTGAACAGGCTGTACGGGAACAGGTGCAGGAGCAGGCTGAACAGGAACAGGCTGTACGGGAACAGGTGCAGGTGCAGACTGACTTGGAACAGCGCCAATTGGGGTGGGATTTGTATTGAGTGCTGACAGAGCAGATGAAATATCGTCGATAACAGGAGCTTTCTGAGCAGGAGCTGGCTGAACAGGAGCAGGAGCAGGTGCAGGAGCTGCCGCAGGGATATTCATTGCTGAAATAGCGTCTGAAATATCATCAAGAACAGGAAGAACAGGAGCCTTCGGTTCAAGATCAGGTGCGATCAGTTCGAAAGCGTCATCGTCGTCGTCATCTGATATATCTTCAAGAATAAGATCGTCATTTATAGGAGCCTTCTGAACAGGAGCTGCCGCAGGAATATTCATTGCTGTGATAGCTTCTGAAATATCATCTATAACAGGCATCGGCTCAGGAGCAGCAGGCTTTACCTCCTCAACAGGAGCAGTCTGAACAGGAGCAGCAGGCTCAGGGAAGATTTCGCCGCCGATATCATCAAGAACAGGAGCCTTTACGTCCTCAAGAACAGGAGCTGACGGATGGGCTGCCTCAGGGATATCATCTCCGATATCGTCAAGAACGGGAGCTTTTACCTCCTCAGCAACAGGAGCCTTTATTTCCTCAGCAGCGGGAGCAGCAGGCTGAACAGCGTCAGATAAGTCTGAGAAAAGCTGATTAGCAAGAGTATCCCAATCGTTTTCATAATTGTGTGCCTTGTTTTCTTCCTGAACAGGTGCAGGCTGAACTGTTTCGGCAATGGGCGCAGTTCCCTCTGAATTTGCAGGGGATATATGCGGATTATGCTCCATAGCTTCAAGAGCAGCAGAAATATCATCAATAACAGGAGGAGCAGCAGGTGCTGTGGGAGCAGCCGGCTTTGCTTCTTCGGTAGCTGTGCCTGATACAGCAAACTGAGCGAGGAAATCAGCCTCATCGGGTTTTGTTTCTTCCTGCTGAGGCTCATCGGGCTTCTGTATAGCGAACTGAGCGAGGAAATCGTCAACAGGCGGAGCGTCTGTCTGAGGAGCAGGCTCCGGCTCAGGCTGGCTTTCGAAAAGGCTGGGACGTTCTGCTTCAAAGTAATTCTTCTTTACTTCTTCCTCCTCATCGGGCTTCTTTATAGCGAACTGTGCAAGGTCGTTATCGAGAGCAGGAGCGCCGTTGGGCTGATATGCAGGCTTTGGCGGCTCTGGAGCAGGAGCAGGCTCCGGTTCAGGCTGCGGAGGGGGAACATTCTGAGCTGAGGTGATTTTTGCTGTTGTATTGCCGAGAGGAACGATACCCTCATCATCAAGACCTTTCTTTGCTCTTAACTTTTCTTCTTTGAGAATAGCCTTCATTTCCTTCTGATCCGATCTGATCATTTCCTTAGCTATTCTTGTTTTACATCTTTCACAGGTAATTTCGCCTAAATCTGTCATTTTTCCGCCGCGGCGGTAGCGTATTGCATTTTCAGGTCTGAGCATATTGATGCCGCAGCCTGTTCTTTTGTCGTTAAAGGTTCCATGAACCTCATCGTTAAATGAAGTTGTTACAAGGGTAATATTCATAACCTTCTCCAATCCTGCACTATTCTTCATAGGGTGCAGTAAACCTCGCTTTACGGCAGCGGGAAGCCGATTTTTCTGCGATTCTGAGCAGCATCTGACAGAACGTTATAAGAGGGTTGAATTGTTCCCCAACTGAATCCTGACATCAAATAACAGACACAAAAGAAAAAATGCGTCAGAAAAACTGAAATGGGATTATTCCCGAATTTTTCTTTCTTGATGAATTTCCTTTATGCCTTCGTCATTTCTGCAAGGTATAACCGGTGGAGTGTTACGGGATCTGCCGGTGCTGTCTGTGCATACTTTTCATACTGTTATGTTATATTATACCTCATTTCACAAAAAAAATCAACAGTTTTTTTATAATTAAGTAGTAAAAATATACTAAAAATTAAATTTTCAGCGGAAATAACAAATTGTTATTGATTTTTTTGTCCAAAATATCACTCATTGTTACAAAGAAGTGAGAGATTTTAACAATGATAAGCTGATAATCGTCTGAATGGGCAGAAACGTCGTTTCCGCAAAATATGTGTGAAAATTTTCGCAAAGCTATTGCAATTCTCTTTATAATGTAGTATAATTAATAGTGTATTTATTTTTTTGATAAGCAGTTGAACGGAGGATTGTTATGAAACTCATTTCTGTGGTTGTACCCTGCTATAATGAGCAGGAAGTGCTTCCAATGTTTTACGATGAAATTATCAAGGTCAGCGACGCTATGAAAAAAGAGCATAATGACATTGAATTTGAATTTCTCTTTATAAATGACGGCTCAAAGGACAGAACCCTTGAAATTTTCAGGGAGCTTGCCGATAAGGACAAGCGTGTGAGATATATCTCTTTTTCACGTAATTTCGGCAAAGAATCGGGTATGTATGCAGGACTTAAAAACTGTAAGGGCGACTATGTTGTTGTTATGGACGCCGATTTGCAGCATCCCCCTGCTTTTCTGCCTCAGATGTATAACTATGTCAAGGACGGTGAATTTGACTGTGCTACAACACGCAGAGTAAGCCGTACAGGAGAGTCGCCTGTTAGATCATGGTTTGCAATGAAATTCTACAAAATCATGAACAAGATATCAGATACTGAAATTGTTGACGGCGCGCAGGATTTCCGCTTTATGACAAGACAGATGGTTGACGCTATTCTTGATATGTCGGAATACAACCGTTTTTCAAAGGGGATTTTCAGCTGGGTAGGCTTCAGAACAAAGTATATGCCCTATGAAAATGTTGAGCGTCCGGCAGGTACTTCCTCATGGTCTTTCTGGGGATTGTTCAGATACTCCCTTGAGGGAATTATGGCATTTTCCACATTCCCCCTTGCTTTGTCGATTTTCTGCGGTATTATCAGCCTTATAATCGGCTTTATCCTTTTGGTTGTCGGTCTGATAATTACTATTGCTACATATTATTCAGGTTCAACCTTTTATATTATGTCTGCAATTTTCGGCATCGGCGGAGTTCAGCTGGGCTGCATCGGAATTATGGGACAATACCTTGCAAAAACTTACCTTGAAGTTAAAAAGCGTCCTATATACATAACAGGTGAAACTGACGAAGATTATCGCAGCAGAAAGAAAGCTGAAAAAGTAAACAGAGATGAATAAACGGACAAGGCTTATTGTTTCGCTGCTGTTTGTTGTGCTTATAATTCTTGCAGTTGCTATTACAAGATTTTATGTCAATGCAGGAAACGATCCTGCTGTAAATGGCGGTAACGAGAGCATTGAGAAAATCCTTGACACCAATGAGGGCGGATATTCCATTTTTTCCGACAGCAGCGGCAGCTGCGGCATTTCTGAATCGGGACGTATTCTTGCAGCTCCCGAATGGGAAAGCATTGAGTTTGCAGGTGACAGTATTTGTATTGCCTCTAAAAAAACAGGCGGTACAGTAAGATATGGCTGCATCGACTTTGACGGAAATGTTACCGTACCTCTCATATACAGCGGAATTGAAAAACAGCTTGCAGGCGGACAGGTCTTTTATTGCGCCGCATCTATCGAGGACGACAGTATTGTCGTCTATGACAGCAGCTTTGTTCCGTGTTTCGGGAAGTCGTGGAAAAGCTGCCATTTCAGCGAAGATGAGCTTCTGCTCAGCGATGAACGGGGCAGGTTTACTTATAATATAAGCGAAAACGGGCTGCTTTTCAGAAGCGCCAATCTCACGGGAGAGATCAAGGAGCGACCATATGAGCTTAACATATACAGCCGTGTGCTTCTTTCGAAGCTGACTCCGGGTATGATAGAGAAAATGGCGGAGTTTACGGAAAGCTATATGGCATACGCTTTTGATGGCGATGAAGCTCCGTTTAAAGAAGCGGGTGTGGATCTGCGGCAGTTCAAGAAGGTTTTCCCGAATTCGGAGGAGATCATTCAGAAGCGGCTTAAAGCCATTCCGGAAATACATATTTACAATGTCGGTTCGGAGGACGGAACTTCTGCTTTTGACGTTTTCGTTTCAGCCGACGCCGAAATATTATACACCGCGGAAAACGGAAAAAAAGAAAGTCTTACCACTTGTGTAAAGGCATATGTCCGCTTCCGTGGAAATTATGAAACAGGTCTGGAGGCTGTTTCAGGCTCAATTGAGCCGCAGGCTCCCGAATATCCGCAGGAGGAAACAACTTCTGAGGATACTACGCAAGTAAATTAAGAATGGAGAATAGAAATTATGTCAAAAAAAGTTGCAGTTATTATGGGAAGCGACAGCGATTTCCCTGTTGTAAAATCTGCTCTTACAGAGCTTAAAAAGTACGGCGTTGAGTTTGAGTGCCGCGTTATGAGCGCACACCGCACTCCTGCCGAGGCTTGCGAATTTGCTTCAAACGCAAAGGCTAACGGCTTCGGAGCTATTATCTGCGCTGCCGGTATGGCTGCTCACCTTGCAGGTGTTGTTGCAGGTCATACAACACTTCCCGTAATCGGGATTCCTATGAAATCCGCAGCTCTTGAGGGTATGGACGCACTTCTTGCAACTGTTATGATGCCCCCCGGAGTACCTGTTGCAACTGTTGGTATCAACTGCGCTAAGAATGCGGCAGTTCTTGCCGTTCAGATGCTTGCAGTTTCAGACGAGGCTCTTGCAGAAAAGCTTGCAGCTGAGAAAAAGGCTATGGCTGAGGGCGTTATCGCTAAGGATAAGGCTTTACAGGACGAAATTGCCAATATATAATGAACGATTTCAATACAGTTCTTTTTGATTTGGATGGTACGCTTACCGATTCTGCGCCGGGGATAATCAACTGCTACCGACACGCTTTAAATGCTATGGGATTTGAAGAACCCGAAGATATTATGCGTGTTGTTGGGCCTCCGCTTTATGATTCCTTTGCGGAGTTATGCGGAATGAACAGTGAGCAGGTACAGGAGGCGGTGCGTATCTACCGTCAGCGTTACGCTGATACAGGGCTTTTCGAGAATAAGGTTTATGACGGTATTCCCGAAATGCTGAAAAGGCTGAAAGACAGCGGAAAGCGTCTTATGGTTGCCACAAGCAAGCCTGAGGTATTTGCCGTAAGGATACTGGAAAAATTTCAGCTTGCGGAATATTTTGAAGTCATAGGCGGTGCTGATATAAACGGCTCACGGAACGAAAAATCAGAGGTGATCGAGTATGTTCTCAGCCGCGCAGGTATTACCGACCGCAATGAGGTGCTTATGGTTGGCGACAGAAGCCACGATATAATCGGTGCAAAAAAATGCGGTATCCCGTGTATGGCGGTTCTCTGGGGCTATGGCAGCCGTGAGGAATTTATACAGCATGGTGCGGATTTTATAACTGAAACTCCGCAGGCACTTACAGATGGGCTGATTTATCAGTAGGGGCTGCATTTGGCAGTCCGCCGACGGATAATATCAGCCGCAGCACATATAAAAAAGCTTACAATTTCCGCAAAAAGCGGGATTGCATACACATTTAAACAATTCTCAAGGAGGAATTTCAAAATGGAAAACATTATAAAAATGGAACAGCTCTACGAGGGCAAGGCTAAGAAGGTTTACGCTACAAACGATCCCGACTGCGTTATCGTTGACTACAAGGACGACGCTACCGCATTCAACGGCGAAAAGAAGGGTACTATCTCAGGCAAAGGCGTTATCAACAACAGAATGACAAACTATATGTTCAGTATGCTTGAAAAAGAGGGTGTTCCTACTCATCTTGTAAAGGAGATAAGCGACCGCGAAACTATTGTTAAAAAGGTTTCTATCGTTCCCCTTGAGGTTATTATCAGAAACGTTGCAGCAGGCAGCTTCTCCAAGAGAATGGGCGTTGAGGAGGGTACAAAGCTCCTTTGTCCTATCCTTGAATTCAGCTATAAGAACGATGATCTGGGCGATCCCTTTATCAATGATTACTATGCACTCGCTCTCGGTCTTGCTACAAAGGAAGAAATCGACACAATTGCTAAGTATGCTTTCAAGGTAAATGAGTTTATGGTTGATTTCTTCAAGAAGCTCAACATTGACCTCATCGACTTCAAGATCGAGTTCGGTAAGACTTCCGACGGCACAATTATCCTTGCTGACGAGATTTCTCCCGATACCTGCCGTTTCTGGGACAGCACAACACACGAAAAGCTTGATAAGGACCGTTTCCGCAGAGATATGGGCGGCGTAGAGGACGCTTATCAGGAAATTATGAAAAGACTTATGGGTGAATAACAATGGGCGGTTTTTTTGGCGCAGCCACTAAAAACGATTGTATTACCGATGTTTTCTTCGGTACTGATTACCATTCACACCTCGGTACACGCAGAGGCGGTATGACTGCCTACTCCGAGGATAACGGTTTTCAGCGTTCAATTCATAGTATTGAAAATTCGCCCTTCCGTACAAAGTTCGAGGACGATGTTGTAAATATGAGAGGAAAGCTCTGTATCGGCTGTATCAGCGATACAGATCCTCAGCCAATTATGGTTCGCTCAAAGCTGGGGCTTTACGCTATCTGTTCAATCGGTATCATCAGAAATGCCGAGGAGCTTACAGAGGAGCTTTTACAGAACGGCTGTGCGAACTTCGAAACTATGAGCAGCGGAAATATCAACTCAGGCGATCTTATCGGTGCGCTTATTGCACAGAAGGATAATTTTGTTGAGGGAATCCGCTATGCACAGGAAAAAATAGAGGGAACAATGTCCCTTATCATACTCACAAAGGACGGTATAATTGCTGCCCGTGACAGATACGGCAGACTTCCCGTTGTTATCGGAAAAAGATGGGACGGCTTCTGTCTGTCTACTGAGTCATTCGCTTTCCAGAAGTTAGGCTACGAAACCTACAAGGAGCTTGCAGCAGGGGAAATTGTTAAAATGACCTCAGACGGCATAGAAACTCTTTCAGAGGGCGATCCCTCACAGATGAAGATGTGTACATTCCTGTGGACATACTACGGCTATCCAACAGCCTGCTATGAGGGTGTAAACGTTGAGGTTATGCGTACCCGAAACGGTGAAATTATGGCGGAGAATGATATAGCTGCCGGCAGACTCCCGGACGTTGACTATGTATGCGGAGTTCCCGATTCCGGTACTCCTCATGCTATCGGATATGCCAACAGAAGCGGCATACCCTTTGCCCGTCCATTTATAAAGTATACTCCTACATGGCCAAGAAGCTTTATGCCTGCCAATCAGAGTATGAGAAATGTTGTTGCGAAAATGAAGCTTATCCCCGTTCATGAGCTTATTGACGGCAAGAAGCTCCTTTTCGTTGATGACAGTATCGTCCGCGGTACACAGATGCGTGAAACGGTTGAATTTCTCTATGCCAACGGCGCTAAAGAGGTTCATATGCGTTCAGCCTGCCCGCCGATCATGTACAGCTGCAAATATCTTAACTTCTCAAGAAGCCATTCAGAGCTTGAGCTTATTGCCCGTCAGATAATTCACGAATATGAGGGCGAGGAGGGTGTTAAGTATCTTGCTGAATACAGCGATTCAAGCACAGAACGCGGCAGAAAGCTCCGTGACGAGATATGCCGCAGATTAAAGCTTACTTCCCTTGAATTCCAGACGCTCCCCGGCAAGGTAAAGGCTGTGGGACTTCCCGAATGTAATCTCTGCACTTACTGCTGGAGTGGTAAGGAATAAGAGAACCCCATAAATTTAACTGGAGGATTATTATGAATAACAGTTTTTCCGAAAGCTACAAAAAGGCAGGCGTTGACGTTACTGCCGGTTATAAGGCTGTTGAGCTTATGAAACAGCACATTGCAAGAACTACTCTCCCCGGCTGCATTTCAGGCATTGGCGGCTTCGGCGGTCTTTTCGAACTTGATATGACAGGTATTTCCAAGCCTGTACTTGTTTCAGGTACTGACGGTGTTGGTACAAAGATCAAGATTGCATTTGTTATGGACAAGCATGATACAGTTGGTATCGACTGCGTTGCTATGTGCGTAAACGATATCATCTGCTGCGGTGCAAAGCCACAGTTCTTCCTTGATTATATTGCCTGCGGAAAGAATATTCCCGAAAAGATTGCTGAGATTGTTTCAGGTGTTGCAGAGGGCTGTGTTCAGGCAGGCTGTGCGCTTATCGGCGGCGAAACTGCGGAGCATCCCGGACTTATGCCTGAGGATGAATACGACCTTGCAGGCTTCTCTGTAGGTGTTGTTGATAAGGATAAGATTCTAAAGCCTGATACACAGAAGGCAGGAGATGTTCTCATTGCTATCAAGTCCAGCGGTGTACACTCCAACGGTTTCTCTCTTGTAAGACGCGTATTTGACGTAAACGAGCAGAACCTCGCTATGCACTTTGACGATTTAGGTACAACTCTCGGTGAAACTCTCCTTACTCCCACACGTATTTACGTTAAGGCTATTATGAACCTTATTGATACAGTAAATGTAAAGTCTGTTTCCCATATCACAGGCGGCGGATTTTATGAGAATATTCCACGTTCACTTCCAAAAAATCTTGCAGCTAAGATCGAGCGCAACGCTGTACAGGTTCTTCCTATTTTCGACCTTATTGCAAGAAGCGGAAATATCCCTGAGCGTGATATGTTCAACACATTCAATATGGGTGTTGGTATGATTGCCTGCGTTGACAAGAATGACGCTGACAAGGCAATTGCAGCTCTCAAGGCAGCAGGTGAGGACGCATACGTTCTTGGCGAACTTGTTGAGTCAACAGAGGGTGTTATCATCTGCTAAGATGTATATTATTCTGATATCAGGTATCGTTTCTGCCCTGATCGGAGTTATCCTGATTATTATCGGGATAAAGCAGGGCAGCAAGCGTATATCATATGAGGATGGCTACATATCCGCAGACGCAGAGGTCGTACAGTTTGATAGCCGCAGATCGGTGCTGCTTATTGACTGGATTCCCATAACAGCAAAGGAATACTCTCCTGTTATACGCTATCTGACAGACGGCGGAGTGTGGATAATGTCCCGGCTGCCGTATACTATGAAGATATCCTCAGAATATAAGGATTATAAACGCTGCCTTGACAACGGCTTGCCGCTGACGGTGCGATATAATCCCGATGATCCGAGAATATGTTATTACGGTTCAAAAAAAGGCTTCCGTATACGTGAAGCGATTTACAAATTTCTTGTGGGTGCATTGCTGATATTCATTGGCATAATGCTTATCCGCGGACACTTTTTAATATAGGCATCACCGCACAAGCCTGCCTGATGGCTTTGTACGGTATTGCCAATAATATCCTAAGAGGAGTGCAGGTATATGAAAAAAATTCTTACGGCAGCAGCAGCAGCGATTGTGACGGCTATAAGCGTTTCTTCTGTGCCTGCATTTTCAGCAGGTACGGCAATGGATTTCACAGGCGATGACCGTGTTGATGTCTTTGATCTTATACGTGCGAGAGAAAACGGTCTTGAAGCTGAAAAGCTGGGACTTATGGCGGATTTTCTTCTCGGTGCGGGTGACGGCTTCAAGGATGAAGCAGGGGAGGATATTCCCAACGATTTTACCATTGACGAAAGCTGTATCCTTGAACCGAAAGGCACGATACATACAGGCGATGGTACATATTACGGCGGCGGCTATGTAGGCGGCTGTGCAATGCTTGATCCCGTTTCAACAGATTACTGGATAGTGGCTATGAATCTTGCTGACTACAATGACGCCCAGCTTGCAGGCGCTTACCTTGAAGTTACAGGAGAGCTTGGAACAATAAATATGCTTGTGACGGATCTGCTCCCTGAGGGTAAAAAAGGCGACCTTGACCTTTATGTAGACGCGTTCCCTCTTATTGCTCCTAAGGAAAAGGGCAGAGTTCCCGTGTCGTGGAAGATAGTTCCCCTTGATACGGCAGAAAATGCCCCTGTGTGCTATAAATGGAAAGAGGGTACAACGGAATTCTGGTGCGGAGTACAGGTAAGAAATCACCGTTATCCCATAACAAAGCTTGAATATCTCAATGAAAACGGCGAATTTGTGGAAATAAAGCGCCGTCCCTACAATTATTTTGAGTCAATGGAAATGGGAAAAGGCCCCTTTACATTCAGAATTACTGACATTTACGGACAGGTGATAGTAGACGAAAACATTCCGCTGTCTACCGATGATACGGAAATAATACAGGGACACGTTCAGTTTCCAAAGTAATGACAAATTGCTCCATCAACTAATTCTTGAAGAATTATATGAAGCTTGGGGAGCAAAAGTCAAGGAAGAAAGCCGCAGTAATACTTGATGTATTGCAAGGTTTTCTGACGCAGAATTTTGCTTTTCAAGCAAAATAGAAAATTCAAGAATTGGTTGGTGGAGCAATCATATGAAGGTTGAAAAGGCTGATTATATATGGGCGGTATTGTCGTTCATAGCGGTGGGAGTTACATTTCACTTCGGGTATCTCCTTTACGGCTTGCTGGGAATATATGCCGCAATGGTTCTGCTTTTCGTTTATCACATCTATAGGATAAAAAAGCGCATTGCCAATACAGAAGCGGCATACGGAAAAATTACAGGCTACCGCACAGAAAAGACTTCCCGTGAATATTATTACCCTATAGTGGAGTATGAAACGGCTGAAGATGAGCTTATAAGCGCCGTATACACATATCCCGACAAGAAAAAAAGGTATGAGATCGGAGATGAGGAGCTTATACGCTATGATACTAACGATAGTCTTTTCTTTTATTTTGCAAATCGTGAAAGAGAGCTTACGGAAATTTACTACAGAAGTATATTTTTTGGCGGAATAGCGGCGGCAGTTCTTGTTGTGATCATTATTGCCCTGAGTATATAAGGGAGGGACTTCTGAGACTTCCCATAATAGTAGAAGGAGAGATACCAATGAAAAATATAGTTGTTCTCGTTTCGGGCGGCGGTACTAATTTACAGGCTCTTATTGATGCTGAAAAGGCAGGGGATATTCTGGGCGGAAAAATCACCTGCGTTATATCATCAAATTCCTCAGCATATGCTCTTGAAAGAGCGAAAAACAACGGTATATCCACAAGAGTGATCCCAAGACGGGATTATTCCGACTCAAAAGCCTACAGTATTGCTGTCCTTAATGCCCTTGATGAGGAGCAGGCGGATCTTGTTGTGCTGGCAGGCTTTATGACTATTCTTGACGAGTGCGTCACAAGCAGATACGCTTACAAGATAATCAACGTTCACCCAGCACTTATCCCATCATTCTGCGGAGAGGGCTATTACGGACTTAAAGTTCACGAAGCGGCTCTCGGTTACGGAGTAAAGGTAAGCGGCGCAACAATTCATTTTGTAAATGAGGAAGCCGACGCAGGAGCAATTATCCTGCAAGGTGTAGTGAATGTTGAAAAGGACGATACACCCGAAATTCTCCAGAAGCGTATTATGGAGAATGTGGAGTGGAAGCTTCTCCCTAAGGCAGTTTCACTTTTCTGTCAGGATAAAATTGAAATTGTTGACGGCAGAGCTTACGTCAAGGAGTAAGCCGTGAAGCTATCGGCTATTACGGAGAATCAGCGTATACAAAAGCTTTTTTTAAGCTTTATGATGTATGCTTTTCTCGGTTGGTTTTATGAAGTTTTTCTTGAAGTCGTAGTCTATCGCTGGGGATATTCCGACAGGGGAGTTCTTTTCGGACCATATTGTCCTGTATACGGAGTAGGAGCAATTCTTTTCCTCGGTGCATTTCGACCGCTTATGAAGAAAAAAGAGCCTGACTGGTTCAGATTTTATGTGAAGCCGATTATCATATTTCTCGGCTGTATGGCAATTGCTACCACGGTGGAACTTCTTGCAAGCTATATGCTGGAATATTTCACGGGAGCATGGCCGTGGCAGACATATGCGGATTATGAAATAAACTTTCAGGCGAGAATTGCACTCAGCCCGTCAGTGCGTTTCGGACTGGGCGGATTACTTTTCCTCTATATAGTTCAGCCGTTTTATGATTGGCTGTTTTCAAAGGCAAAGGAAAAAACGCTGAATATAATTACAGCGTGTGTTGCATTAATAGTCTTATGTGACTGTATATACACATTTATTATCAAGTAAGGAGCAGTTAAACAGGCTTATATAAAGTAATGATTACAGATATTTTTGATAATTCATACGGTTTTGAGGGGAAGATTTATTCTGAGATTTTCAAAACCGATATGGCGGTAATGATAGACCGCAAAATATGTCTTGATTATGTTATGCAGTGCGTGGACGAATTTAACTCCCTTGACAGCGAGGTTGTTGGAACTATTTGCAGTGCTGCTAAGGCTTATTGTCTGGAATTTTTGGAGGAAACAGGCGGAGATTTTTACGGTAAAATGAAAATTTCTGTTACTCCCGAAACTGCCCCCCTTGAAATGCTGAAATGCTTTAAGCCGACTGTACTTATAGTAAAAAAGCCTGAAGATGAAGAAAGTATCTGCTATCAGCTTGAATGTCGGACTGACTGGGAAATAGAACACAGTATGGAAATTGTCATATTCAATGGCAATGCCGTGTATCTTGGTGTGTTCGGAGGTCATTCACCATGGCGTGAATTCAATCCTGATGACAAATTTAATTATATAAATAAAGTATGACGGAGTAAATTATCATGGTTAAACTTGATTTAGCAATGGAAAATGTGGAATGGAAGCTTCTCCCTAAGGCTGTATCACTTTTCTGTCAGGATAAAATTGAAATTATTGACGGTAAGGCTTATGTAAATGAATGACGAAAAGAAAAAGAATAGAGTATTTAAGGCGGTTGGAGTATTTTTTGCTCTTGTTGGAATAATTTTTATAATATTAAGTATTTTTTATGTTGCCGCATATGACAGGGTTGAGGGCGAGATTAATGTTACTAAAAGAAATGGCGGAAAAAGAGCCAGCATCACATATGAATATGACGGCATAACTTATGAGGATAAGGTATTGTCAAGCTACAATGCCTTTACAATGAAAACAGGGAAAATGTGTACTGTTTATGTCAGCCCGGATAAGCCCGATAAGCCTAAGGCGACAAATTTCGGAATAGGCATAATTACAGCATTGCTCGGAATTACTGCTTTCAGGGCAGCTGATTCGAAATCTGAAAAAGATTTATAAAGGAAACTCTTAAAAATTTTAATTTCGGAAAGGATGTTATTACTATGAATACAATCGCATTTGAAAAGGAACTTACAACGCTTCCTTACCACGGCAGAGGAATTATGCTTGGTAAGTCTGCTGACGGAAAGAAAGCAGTTATCGCTTATTTCATTATGGGCAGAAGCGAAAACAGCCGCAACCGTGTATTTGTTGAGGAGGGCAAGGGTATCAGAACTCAGGCTTTTGATCCTTCAAAAATGACTGATCCCCACCTTATCATTTACGCTCCTGTTCGTGTTCTCGGCAACAAGACTATTGTTACAAACGGCGACCAGACAGATACAATATATGATCTTATGGACAAACAGATGACTTTTGAGCAGGCTCTCCGCACACGCGAATTTGAGGACGACGCTCCCAACTACACACCTCGTATTTCAGGCATTATCCGTTTTGAGGAAGGCGGTTTCAACTATGCTATGTCTATTCTCAAAAGCGACAACGGCAATGCTGACTGCTGTATCAGAAATACTTACGCTTACAGCAATCCCGAAAACGGCGTAGGCAGATTTATTCACACATATGCGCGTGACGAGGAAAACGGCAGACTCCCAAGCTTTGAGGGCGAGCCTAAGAAGGTTGCACTCCCTGACCTTGATATTGACGCATTTACAAATCTTGTATGGGAAAATCTCAATGAGGATAACAAGGTTTCTCTCTTTGTACGCTATATAAATCTTGAGGATGATTCTGTTGAAACAAGAATAATCAATAAGAATAAGTAAAGATAAATCAGGGCGTTATGACGTCAAGAAAACCAACAACAAATTGCCCCTACAAAATAAAATCCCAGATGTGTAATTACGCATTAAGAATTATGAATTATAAATAAGGAGGACATTATTATGTCAAATGAAATGCAGTTAAAGTATGGTTGTAACCCAAATCAGAAGCCTTCAAGAGTATATATGGCTGACGGCAGCGAGCTTCCTATCGAGGTTCTTTGCGGCAAGCCCGGTTATATCAATCTTCTTGACGCACTCAACGGCTGGCAGCTTGTTAAGGAGCTTAAAGCAGCTACAGGTGTATGTGCAGCTACATCTTTCAAGCACGTTTCACCAGCAGGTGCAGCTATCGGCAGACCTCTTTCCGACGATTTAAAGAAGATTTACTGGGTAGACGATTTAGGCGAGCTTACACCCCTTGCATCAGCATATGCAAGAGCAAGAGGTGCTGACAGAATGTCCTCTTACGGCGATTTCATTGCACTTTCCGACAAGGTTGACGTATGCACAGCTAAAATGATTCAGCGTGAAGTTTCCGACGGTGTAATCGCTCCCGATTATGATCCTGAGGCTCTTGAAATTCTCAAATCCAAGAGAAAAGGCACTTACTGCGTACTTAAAATTGACGAGAGCTACAAGCCTGCACCAATCGAGACAAAACAGGTTTACGGCGTATCTTTCGAGCAGGGACGTAACGAGCTTGACATCAACCGTGACCTCCTTGCAAATATCGTAACAGATAACAAGGAAATTCCTGAGGATAAGAAAGATGACCTCCTTATCTCTCTTATCACACTTAAATATACACAGTCCAACTCTGTTTGCTACGTTAAGGACGGACAGGCAATCGGTATCGGTGCAGGTCAGCAGTCAAGAATCCACTGCACACGCCTTGCAGGACAGAAGGCTGATAACTGGTGGCTCAGACAGTCACCACAGGTTATGGGGCTCCAGTTTGTTGACGATATCCGCCGTGCAGACCGTGACAATGCAATTGATGTATACATGGGCGACGAGTACGAGGACGTTCTCCGTGAGGGCGAGTGGCAGAGAATTTTCAAGGTAAAGCCTGCTGTATTCACAGCTGAGGAGAAAAAGGCATGGCTTGCTAAGAATACAGGTGTATGCCTTGGTTCTGACGCATTCTTCCCATTCGGTGACAATATCGAGCGCGCTAAGAAGTCAGGCGTTGAGTATATCGCAGAACCCGGCGGTTCTATCCGTGACGATAATGTTATCGAAACCTGCAACAAGTACAATATTGCAATGGCATTCACAGGAATCAGACTTTTCCACCACTAATAAATTTTTAGAAATATAGCATCTTTTTTGTGTTCTGCGGTGTATTATTTATGCAGGGGCGGATATTATCCACCCTGCATAAAAGGGGTGTAAGTACACCGCGGACTAATTTTAATGATATAAGGGGAATTATTATGACTAAGAAATTTTTATCCGCAACTATGGCTTTATCTATGGCTGTATGCACATTCACAGGCTGTTCAGACAATGACAAGGACGGCAATCTGAAAGAGAATGTAAGCTATGAAACGGTTGAAACAGATAACATTAGGTATAAGATCCGAAGTGATTTCAAGGATATATCAGATTATGATGGCGGCTCCGAGGGTATGTATTCATATGAAAATGAGAATGTATTTTTTATAAATGCACCTAAATTTTATGATACAGAAAAATGCTCACCCGAAACCTACATTGAATATTTAAATCTGGTGCATTATAATGCAGAAGATGTAACATCTGATATAATATACGGCGATGAATATGATATTGTGGAATACAGCACCGGTACTGAAGAAGGCGGCAGGTTCACCACCTACACTATAAACCGTCAGGGACATGATCTGAACGGAACTGAGATAATGGTTACATATATTGATCTCAATGACGCGGAACTTATGCGTCAGCTTTCCTTGGAATTGATTGAAAATATGGAATATATCGGCGAGCCTCGTGAAATAGTAACAAGCTTTGACTGTGATTGTTTTTCTATGGAGCTGTCGGGGGATATGTTTGACTTTACGCCTAATTCTAATCCTGAAAAAAACAAAGCAGTTGCGAAATATCGGTACTATGATAATTTCTGTAAGAGATTAAGTAAAATTGAAGTAACTGCATTGGCTGATTCCGAATACAGTTCCACGGAGGAATATCTCCAAAGTCAACTTGATAAAGCTGTTGGCGAAGATTCATCGAAAGAAGAAAGAATAATTGCGGATATAACGGAAGCTGAAATTCTCGGTTATGACGGCTATAGCATTGTTTATAGAAAGAATTCTTTAGACGGATTTCCTACAAATACTTTTACGGAGTATGCCTTTGACAAAGACGGCATAATTTACAGCGTTGAGCTGAAAGTTGCAGATACTGACGGAAACGAACAGGTACAAGCCGACTTTGAAAAGCTTATAGATTGCATAAAAATAAAATAACCCCCAAAAAGGAGGAAAAACCAATGAAGAATGTACTTGTAATTGGCGGCGGCGGCCGTGAACACGCAATTATTATGAAGCTTGCAGAGAGCAAGCAGGTAGACAAGATTTACTGTACCCCAGGCAATGGCGGTATATCTAAATATGCGGAGTGCTTCAACGTAGGTGCAACAGATATTGAGGGCGTAGTTGCTCTTGCTAAGGAGCTTAAACCCGATATGGTTGTAGTTGCTCCCGATGATCCCCTTGTTCTCGGAATGGTAGACGCATTGCAGGCTGAGGGCTTTATGACATTTGGTCCAAAGGCAAATGCGGCTATTATCGAGGGTTCAAAGGTATTCTCAAAGGAGCTTATGAAGAAGTACAACATTCCCACAGCTTTCTATGAGGTATTCACAGAGTCCGACAAGGCTATAGCATATCTCAAAGAGCAGAACAGCTACCCCGCTGTAATCAAGGCTGACGGACTTGCTCTCGGAAAGGGCGTTATTATCGCTCAGAATGAGGAGGAGGCTGTACAGGCTGTTCACGATATGATTGACGACCTGAAATTCGGCAAAAGCTCCGCAAGAATTGTTATTGAGGAGTATCTCACAGGCCCTGAGGTTTCAGTTCTCTCATTCACAGACGGCAAGACAATGATTCCTATGATTTCTTCAATGGATCACAAGCGCGCTCTTGACGGCGACAAGGGACTCAATACAGGCGGTATGGGTACAATTTCCCCCAATCCCTGCTATACAGAGGAGCTTGCAAAGGAGTGTATGGAGAAGATCTTCATTCCTACAATGAACGCTATGAACTCTGAGGGACGCACTTTTGAGGGCTGTCTTTACTTCGGACTTATGATAACACCAAAGGGACCAAAGGTAATCGAGTACAATTGCCGCTTCGGTGATCCCGAAACACAGGTTGTTCTTCCTATGCTTGACGCTGACCTTTACGAGATTTTCGAGGCTATATACAACCACGAGCTTGACAAGGTTGATGTAAAGTGGCATGAGGGCGCTTGTGCCTGCGTAGTTATGGCAAGCGGCGGATATCCTGAAAGCTACCCCAAGGGCATCGTAATGAACGGCTTTGATGATATGGGACAGGTTGAAAACTGCTTTGTATACCACGCAGGAACAAAGCTTTCCGACGGCGGAGAATTTCTCACCAACGGCGGCAGAGTTATCGGCGTAACTGCAAAGGGTGCAGACCTCCGCCAGGCTCTTGACATCGCATATAAGGGCGTTGAGGGCATCAGCTTCGAGGGTGCTCACTACCGTAAGGATATAGGACAGAAGGCTCTCAACAGCTAAAGGAGGGAATATGCAGCAGGAAAAGCTGACAAAGGGCATATTATTCGGGCTTATAGGCAATCTGCTTTTTGTTGTTTTTGGTCTTATATGTCTGTTATACTTTTATACATTCAAAAACGGCAGCTTCTATTCAAAAGCGCTGGAGGCTCTTGCGTACAGCGTGGAGCTTTCAGGCTTCGGACTTCTGCTTTATGCGGACTGGCTTCTTATAAAAAGTATACGTTTAAGACGTATGCTGAAATTCAGCTTTACTGCTTATATCATACTTGAAGCTGTTATGATGCTGCTGGAGCTTAACTCCTACAGAATCGAGGCTTATCAGCCATATTCTCTGCCTCTTGCAATGGTTCACGCGGTTATATCAGGACTTGCGGCATTTGCTTTTTTACAGCTTGATCCCAACAATGTAAAGTGGGAGATTGCCATAGGTGCCTGCTTTACGCTTATAATGGCAGGTATGCTGGGAAATATTCTCGGTGTGCGTATATATTTCAGTATTATCACAAATGCGGTGGGATTTTCTGTGCTTTTCTGGGCGCTGAAGTTTTTCCATGACCGTCAGCAGATAGAAATTGACTGTTATGGTGACAGAGCATCGGAAGCGGTATTCAGCGGAAGTACGCTTTTCAGCGATGCAGACGAGGTATTCACTCAGGAAGATATTGAGAGAGTCAGAGCAGAACAAGCCGCAGAAGAAGCAGAAATGCTTGCGGAGTATGAGAATTTAAAGAAAAAAGGCAAAATCAAGGATACTGAATAAAAGACTAAAGGACGGGATTTCTCGTCCTTTAATACTAATCCCTGAAATGTTAGCAGACAAAGATGACATACGGAATTTATGCCATTAGATTTGTCTACTGTTGTTTCAGGGATTGTTATAATATTATTGCTCCAACAACTAAACCTTGCTATCAAATACTCGGCATAAAGATAATTTTTCTGCGTCAGAAAAATTTGAAATGCGGAAGCATTCCTGCGTTTTTCTTCCTCGATAAATTTTTATTTTTTAACTTAAAAAACTTCGTCTTTTTGGGCTTTTAAAATCACTTATATATAGAAGGGTAATTCTGATATCCTTTGATTGAACAATATTCACAAATCCAATGTGAAATAATTGTGCATATTTTCAAGTGAAAAAAGCCGAATTGGAGGAATGAACTATGAAAAAAATTATTACATTGGCAGCTGCCCTTGCATCACTCTGCTGTTGTGTGTCCTGCACCGAAAAGCAGGAGGACAGCAAGGGAAATATCACAACAGACAAATCCGCTGTGGAAAACAGCGTAGGTGACAGCTCACCCGAAAAAACAGATTTCAGGGAGTACACCGCCGCCGATTTCAAGGATATTACCGTCAAGCTGAATAAACAGCAGACAGCTCCGCCTGTTGAAGTAAAGGAGTATGATTTATCGGGAATTGAATATGAGTCGAAAATCTCACCCTGTCAGCTCCCCGAAAACATAAAAATCGAATATATTGACAGTTTTTATGAAGAAAATGCGAAGCTTCTCGATATGAATGTTGAGGAATACTCAGATATGCTTATAGAGAATTTTTCTTCCATTCTCGATGTTCCCACTAAGCCGCAGGTTACGCTCACCGACTTTGACGGAGAATATCTGTATTATATCGCCAATTTTGACGATATCTGCCTTGAGAACAGCCATAATTTTGCGATATACCGATATAATCCCGAAACTAAGGAAAACACCTGCATTTTTGAGTATTCCGACAGCTCCGTTTCTATGTATGTCGTTGATATCAAATGCTTCAAGGGGAATGTGTGGATTTTGGAATATTCCGAGGATTCTTACAACATCTACCGCATTGATTCAGAAACAGGTGAGCTTGTGGCTGATTCGCCTATGATGGGTAGAGATTTTTACGCCGCAAATTTTTATGACACCGCCGAAGATGATTTTATTATAATGGCAGTAGGCTCGGAAAAAATATCCGAAAACGAATGGAAGACAAAAGTCCGCTTTTACAAGTATGACGAAAACAGCGGCGAATGGGAGAAGATGCTGGAGGACGGCATAGAATACGAACAATATGGCACGATTTACAATGGCGGTATTGTTAAGACCTGTGTGGAAAACAGAAGCCTTATTGTCGAATGTGACAGCTTACGGCTTGATACGGGACTCCGTTCATCGCAGTTTATAGGTTTAACCGACAGCAGGGCATTTTTCATACTCAGCGATTCTATTTCCACTATTGTATATGTGTACGATTTCGAGAAAATGGAGCGATATTCCATTGACCTGACAACCTATGGCAGCAATTTCACAGGATATATTTCAGGGGATAATATTATACTTCAGCAGAATATGGGTAAATATTATATGTATCTTATCCCTGAGCTTGGTGCGGCATTTGACTTAACGGATGCTCAATATGAATCTGCAAAATACTATAATTGGGAAGACTCTGAAAGTCAGGAAAGCGAAAGATTATACACCAAATACAACCAGAATGGCAGAACATCTTCAATAACAGAATTTTTTGATATTAATTATGTTAAATGGCTTTCCGACGCCGACATGACCAGCTATATTCCAAAGCCTGAGGAACGTACTGCCGAAAATACAGATCGTCTGAACAGGATGATAGTAATAAACGAATAACAATGAAAAAGCCGCTTCTGATTTCAGAGGCGGCTTTGATATTTATGAAACAGTTACGCTTACCGCCGCCGCGTCCTCCCTGCGCAGGGCAATAACTGTTCCCTTTACGCAATAAGCGGCAGGATCTCCTGCAAAGCTTCGGCAGCGGCACATAACCGCTGTACCTGCGGTAAAGCCAAGCTCCTTTAATCTTTCGGATATCTTTGACGGTTTAACAGCTGTTATGATACAGCGTTCCCCCTCCCTCAAATCACTAAGGCATTTCTCGGACTGCATATTATCCTCCGTAAATTGTATGAAAAACTGCGGTATGATTTCCATACCGCAGTAATATTATATTCCGTTGTATATCAGGTGTGTGCAAGTTCCTCATAAACGCTGACTTCTGTAAATATACCATTTTTGCTTCCCGTTACCTTTATTGCATTTATGCGCTTTCTCCCAAGATCGGGCATTACGGCTATATCATTGATATCCTCGCCGTAATAGTCATTAAAGGTAAAGAAATGGCGCTTATATGCTCTCTCTGCCAGCATAATGCGGTAGTCGCAGGCTTTTTCGGGATCGCTCAGAAATCGCTGATCGAGATCGAAATGGCGGTTTCGTATAAGACCTCTTGCAATTGCCTCATCTGATGTGGCGGAAAATGTACCGTAATCTCCGCCCATATCTGCCATATTATAGTTGCTGACCATTCGCCGTGTATAAATCTCCGTTCCGTATGAATGGGCGTAAGCTGTATTGCATACGACACTGCGATCACCTTCAGCAACGGTCATCATAACGGTGTTGCTGCCCTTAATATAGGGATAAGTCCCTGCAAGCTTATACGCAAGATTTGCCGCCCCGTCCCACATTGACGTACCCTTGTTAACATAGATGTAACTGCTCAGGGCATTGCTTTCGTGTTCGATATTCGGCAGAGTGAAATATTCGTCAAAGAGCCTGTCAAAAGTCATATTTGTGTACATACCCGGCGGCAGCTGATTTTCCGTCAGCAGGGCAGTAAAGCCTCTTGATGAAAGTGTACATTTTTTCACTCCGTTTTTGGTTATGACCTTATAGCTGTCAATAAATCCGTGATGAACGATATTACCGCCGACTTTAAGTCTTACCTCGATTATATCATCGGGGAGGTTTTCCGCATATATCACAGCGTTGAACATTGTATAAGGTGTATATGCCTCTTTTACATAGGTGAAGTAATAACAATTCTGAAAGAGGCTTTCAACTCCGTCACGCGTTTTTAAATAAAGCCAGTAAATCATTATGTCACCTCGTTGACAAGATATGCAGGAACAGTTGTTGACGCATTGACTGTCAGCTCAATATAATCCTCGCCGCCGTCAACAGCAGTAAATCCCGTTACAATGCAGTCGGTAAAGCGGAGATTTTTATATATTATTTCCAGATCCTCACATCCGTTAAGATTACTGGCAACACCTGCATAAAACATGGAATTTTCTTTCATATATACCCTGCCGGTAAAAGAAAGCTTTGTCATTTTGCGGCATTTGTTTGTTACAATAGGAGTACCATTAATTGTAGGATTAAGGCTGACAGCAGTTTCCGATGTCATAGTCATTTTCTCGCAGTAAAGCGAAACGGCTCCTATTGTTACGAGGAACGATTTTTTTTCGCTGATTTCTGTCATATTCCGCCTCCCTTACAAAGTGATTGTTTTCATGCAATTCAGTTTTACTACCGCCTTTAAGGTGAGCTTGTTCAGCTTGCTGTCGGGAGATACATCAAGACTTTTCAGACGGCTGCACAATCCGCATATGCTGTCTATTGTCTTAGCAAAATTATAATGATAGTAGCCGTACAGCTCCTCCTGCGTTGTGTTCATGGGAGCATAAACTGTCAGCGTAAGGTCGCATTTTACAGGCATATAGATTTTTGTCTTTGTCTGTATGGGATTTTGCGCCTCATATCCTCCGAAACCGAGGACGGCAAAGAATTTCCCCTTATCCTGAACGGGAACCGCGTCATATGCTGAATACACGTTTTCAACGCCGTTTTCCTCCAGCGTCTGTTTGATTTTCGCAAGTATCTCAACCATAGCCTCACTCCTTTAAGCCGCGCCGATGAAAATAAAGTCCGAGCCTTTTATGAGTTCTTCACAAAGGCGGAAATATCCCTTCAGAAGTCCCTCTGCAAATTTGAGGATTTTCCCGTCGCTGTCGTTTATGACCTTTCCGCCGTAGGTATATTCAGAGCGATCCTGCGCCGACAATGCCTGATAGTAGCGGAAATTGGCAATAGCAGCGCAGAGAAAATCAAGTCTTGGATCTTCTCTGTCGGCATTTTCGAGAATCATACCCTCAACCTCCATAACAGCAGCTTCGATCAGAGGCTCATGCTGTTCTGTGCAGGAATTTCCGGAAAAAAGGGTAAAAAGAGATTTTATCTTAGGCAAATTCATAATTTTTCCTCCTTAAAGCCTGAAACGTGACATATCCTCTCCATTGGATTTTCCTGAAAGCTGAACTTCTGTTTCCCTGTGTCTTGTAAGCGCCTCATAGCTTTTTTTAAGAGCTTCAAGCTCTGCTATACTTTTACCTTTTATTGCAGCTTCCGCCTTTTCCGCAGCCTTTACTCCGCCGCTGAAAAAAGCAAGCTGTCGTATTTCGCGGCAAAGCTCCTCTGTATCAGGGAGTTCAGCAGATGACGGCATTTTTTCATCGGCACATTCGCTGTATTTCTTTGTAACTCCTGCGTTGACCTGCGCAGGAACTGCCACAAAGCTCCATTCATAAGCGTCGGAAATACCGTCAAGGATCGTGTGACATATATTTCCGCCATAGCTTTTTCCGCTGATATGACCGCAGCCTCCCTGTGATTTATCTCTGCCGCATACAGAGCAGACTCTCTTTGCAGCGGAGCAGGAAATGCTGACCTCCTTTTTAATGCCGCCGTCAATCTCAGCTATGAGATTTTTGTTATCCTCAGTACGCACCATATAGGCGGAGGCTTTGAGGTATTTGTACGGCTCGCCGTTTTTTGTTGTGCGGCTTTCATCAGTTACAAGCTCCGTGTCATATATTCTCGCAGTCTGATTTGATGTGCTGGGCTTGTGGTCGAAAATACCCGTTTTGCCGATGAACATTGTGCTGAGAGTATCGAGCGCCTTATCGGAAAAGCGTTCACAGTCACGGTCTATTTCGTTGTCGCAGAGTATGACGGAAAAGGTGTAGAGTTCATCTTCTGTAAGCTCCCGACGGGTGAATTTGTTGATTTTATCAAGGGTAGTTTTATCCATTTTTCCTCCTTTTTTTAAAAGAGCCGTTAGCCTAAAACAGAGCTATTAGCCGTTAGCTTTCAGCCTTTAGCTATGGGCTAACGGCTAATGGCTGACGGCTGATTATGAAATAACTATTTTCTTAACTGCGTCAGGCATAATCTTTCTGAAACCGCAGGTAATTGATACTGTGATCTGATCAAGCTGACGGTCGATAAGCTTGTCTGTTTCCATTACAAGTCCTGAGCTTGTAACAAATTCAAGTGCAAAATTCTTGTCGATACCGAGGATCGTATTCTGTTCAAGAGCCGATGTTTTTACAAGCTCTGAGCCAAAGGGGAGAATCATTTTACCGTCAGCAGACAGCTTTGAATCGGAAAGCTGTTCCATAGCCGCAATTTTTGAAGCGTCCGAAGGATTTGCAATAACCGTTGTCATATCGAAGCAGTCAAAGCTGCCGTAAAGCTCCGCAAGAGAAGCATAGCTAAGGGAGGCTGCATTTACAGCTGCCGCATCCTCTGCAAGAACGGACATAGCCTTTTTAACAACCGATACTGCAAGCTTTACACCGATACCGCGGAGCATAACGCCGAATACATCAAGGCGCTGCTTTCTTACAGCCTCATAGGAAGCGTTGATAAGTCTGCCGTATTTTTCAAGCACTACCGCAGTTTCGCCCTCAGTAACAACTGATTCGGGGAGCTGTACTGTCTGCGCTGTTGCTGAATATTCCGCTGTATCATCGAGGACGCAGCCGAGATACTGACCGCTTTCGCATACAGTCTTAACTGCCGTCACAGAAGAAAGAACAGTTCCCTCAAAGCCCTTTGCAATGCTTCTCTTGACGTATTCGGGGAAAAGCACCGCTGTTTCCGCAGATGTGAAGAATTTTTCCACGCAGTCGCAGTCAGCGCCGCTTACCCTGATATTGAAGCGCTTGAGCTGTCTTTCAAAAGCGTCCAGAGCTTCAAGCTCCGTACCGATATATGCGGCGGAGGGATCAAGCTCCTCTAAAGCTGCCGTGAAGCTTTTTCCGCTGAGATTGTACATAGCCTTTTCAAGTTTTACATCATTATACATATAAATTTCCTCCATAATAATTATTCGCAGGTTTTTAGCCTTGCCTCAATTTCTGCCGCCCTTGCGTTGATGAGTCTTGTTTCAGCAAGAACGGATTCGTCCTGTAAATTGATATTGTTCCATTCAACGGAGCATTTTCCGCCGAAGCCCTGTGATTTCAGAAAAGCGTTGCCGATATCGCACAGAACAGGGGTGATAAGACGGCGGTAGTATTCCAGCTCTGAGGTGAGAATATCCGCCTGCTGTGATGACATACGCTCTGTTGAGCTCCAGGTAAGTCCCAGAAGAAACGGCGGTATTGCAAGCTTTGCAACTATCTGCTCCAGAAGCTGGCGGACAGGTATTTCCGTATCAATAAGCTGATTTTCAGCGCCGATAACCTTTATGTCAACGTCGCCTACAGCTATGAAGTCTTTTACCTGACCATATTTCGCAGAATTCATACCGTCCGCCCATTCCCGCGCGATCTGCATTGCACGTTCCTTTGACTGTATAAACTCCCCTGAACCCTCTGTAGGCTTGTATGTCACCGCATACCGCACATTGCCCACTCGGTCATAATTCTGCCCTATACATTGATATATCCGAAGAAGTATGCTGCTTATTGCAGGAAGTCCGCGGAGAAGCGAATTTCCGCCTGTAAGCGCCGCATAGACAATGCGTTCGGGATGTTTTACAGCTTTGCAGGTATTATCGGCACATCTTACAGCATATCGCCTGTCAAAAGGAGTTGCTCCCTGACTTATGACAATTTTCGTGCTGTCGCCGTTCCACAAGCCGGCTATTGTCCTTTCGCTGTCGTTGAGGACTATTTCTCCCACCGCACTTCCGTAGGTGAGCAGATTGTCAAGAAAGGTATCAGCAAAGCAGTTAATTGACTTTCCGTGAAGTCCGACGGGAACAGTTTCACAGAAGCTGTCAAGCTCCCCCTGATATCTTTTTTCAGAGCTGATAAGCCGAAATCCACCGGTAAGACGGACAATCTTCATTATTGCCGCGTCAATGACGGGGACGGCATATCTCAGCCTGTCGAACAGCTCCTTTTCGAAGGGCGAGGCATCATTGGGCAGAGTCAGCATTGAGCTTGTTTCCCTTGCCGCCTGATATAACTCAGGAGCTGCTCTTGGTGTTTTTTTCTTGAATAGTTTCATTTTACCTCCATTTGATGATATTGGAAATCAGGCGGATAATTTTTGCTGTTATCTCACCGCGTAATTGACATTGCAAAGAAATCATCTGATTTCTCGTTAAGCATAGCCGTTACAAAATACCGCATATCATCCATTGAGTGGTCGTTTTCCTTAATGGGAGCGTCGGTGCCTGCCTTTGACGACCAGCGGTATAAAGAAAATTCGCGTATGATATCCTTGCAGGATTCGTGAAATTTCAGCTTATTCTCTTTCAGAGCCGCCGCCACTCTGCGTATACCTGCAATTACATCGTTATCAGCCTTTACAACGTGAAATTTTCCGTGCCGCCTGATGCACTCGATAAAGCTTGCCGCAGAGGGATCAATAATGACCTTTTCAATGGCGAAATCTCCTGCAAGCGCTTCAAGAGCTGCATAATGCTCCTCGTCAGTTCGTGACTGTCCCTCTTTTCGTGAGTCGTAGTAATATTCTCTCAGGCGATACCATACACCGCCGCTATATCCCCATAATCCGAATGAGGAGGGATTGACTGTGCCGTAATCGCAGGAAATGACATACCTCTCACATTGAGGACAAGCTGAAAAGATATGCTTTTCAGGGGAGAACATCGTGTAAACAGTTCCCTCGGAGGCAGTCCATTTCCCCAGAACATAGCGATCATAAAATGCTCCTGAATACAGCCTTTTGTAGCGATTTTTCAGCTCCTCCGACAATGACGGGTTATCGTCCATTGTAAAATGGATATACAGCGCTTTTTTGCTGTCCGCCTTTCTGATCCATTCATTGTAGAACCAGTGGGAGGGATTGTCGGGATTGCAGTTGAACCACATTTTCGAACCGTTTACAGAGCATCGTGCAAGCGCCTGTTCCACAAAGGAACGCGGCATCAGCGCAACCTCGTCAAGGAATACGCCCGAAAGAGTGATACCCTGAATAAGTGCCGCAGAGCTTTCATCGCGTCCGCCGAAGAAATAAAACCGATTTTGTCTGCCGCTGAAGCTGATATCAACATAGCTGCGGCTGACCTTTTCCTGACAGACCATACCGATATCACCGAGCATAGGCAATAGTGGAGTTATGACATTTCGCCGCAGGGAGGTCACAGTCTTACCGCAAACTGCAAAAGCTCCCCCATTGAAGCTGCTCATAGCCCATATTACGAAACCCAGCGACATTGACATAGTTTTGCCGCTTCTGACAGCGCCGTCGCAGATGATAGCGTCATACTGCGAATACTTTTTATCAAGCCACCAGTTCATTGTAAGCCGCTGTTTTTTTGAAAGCTCAGTAATTCTCATAGTCACTATCGCTGTTGGAAGCGGAAAGTGCCTCAATCAGACCTGCCGCAGTATTTCTGCCGTCCTGTGCCATTTCCAGCTCATACAGCTTTTCAAGAGCTTTCAGGCGGTCAAAGAGCTTTATCTCCACACCGCCGCCCTTATCTCTCTTGATTTCGGAAACATTGAACAGATCGAGCTTTCCGATAATTTCCGCAGGTGGAAGCTCCTCCGCAAAGGCAAGCGTTACAGCGTCCCTGCAGCTTCCGAAAGCGAGCCGTTTTAAGCCTGCCCTGACCGTTGAAGCGTCGGAAAAAGCTCTTGTTACAGCAGCTATCATCTCGCGGCAATCCGTGTCATTAAGACAATCCGCAGCATTTTTCAGAGCCGTACTTTGCGGGTAACCTGCTTTCACAGCGGCTTCTTCAGGATTACCCAGCACGACATACTGACAGCAGAAGTTATACCTCCTTTTATCAATATTTTTTTCAGCCATTGGCGTTACACCTCCTCTCACTAAAGGGCAGGAACGGGCATTTTTTCAACGCAAAACAGTTGAATATTGAAAAATAATTTTTATTTTCCACGTTTTAACTGAATTTAAACAGATGAAAATGTTAATAAAGCACAAAAATATTGATATATTTTTAACGAACTTTGATGCTCATTATAGTGGCAGATATTGATTGAACTAAATCATAATAATTCCCGAATATTGACATAACCCCCTCATATATGCTATAATATTGAGGATAATAAGGATATCTTATACATCTGTTGAAAGAAAGGAAAAAGAAATGTCAGAAATGATAAATAAGCTGAGAGACAGTTTTTTCAGACGTTATATTGCCCACGAGTACGCAAAGGCTATGCAGCTTGAAACGGAGAGAAACAAGGTGATCTGCTGCGATTTTATTGTCGAGGCTGATACCTCTCCACAGGACGAGTTTGAGCTTTTCAAATATCTCTACAAAAACGGAAGGGATAACTTTGAGCCGTACTATATAATAAATGAAAAATGTGCGGCATATGCTGAAATAAAGGCGGAATACGGCGACAGCATTATTGCCTATTCTCCCGAAAAAATTGAGGAATTTGCCTTTACGCTGAAAGAGCTGTTCAAGACAGTCAAGTTCATCTGCGGCGGATTTCAGGTGCTTCACTCCCTCCGTCTTGGTATAACCGAAGCTGTAAAGCGCAGTCAATACGTGTATTCAATTTTCACACAGCACGGCATAACCTTTTTCAAGGACGATTTCATTTCGCAGGCATCATACAGCTCGTTCCTTTTTGACAAGCTTATGATAAGCAACGACTTTGAAAAGAAAATTTTTATGGAGCGCGGCTGCTATGCCGAGGAAAATCTCATAAAGAACGGACTTTTCCGCTGGGATTTACTGAGTGCCGATAATGCGGTTTCTGAAAAGTCGATATTCATATATTTCACACACCGCCGATATCTCAAAAATATTGAAGAATCGGAGCTTAAAAACACCGTATATGTTAAAACTATACTGGGACTTCTTGAAAATCCCCGATTTAAAAAATTTGTGGAGGACAACGGCTATACTCTGAAAATTGCTCTCCACCACAGCGTATTGCAGGCTTGCGGAAGCGGACTCCTTGAGGGCGTTCACATTCTGGAGGACGAAGAAATTGCGGACGCTAAAAAGAATGCGTCAATACTCATTACGGATTATTCCTCAATGTGCTTTGAAATGTGGTTCCAGCACAAGCCATCGATCTTCCTCAATATTCCTGACGGTGAGGACTGCATAAATTACGGTCACAAAACAGACCTTGCAGATCCATATGGACCTAAGAGGGAGTATATTTTCAACATAGTTGAAACTGTTGACGAGTGTATGGATAAGCTGGAGGACTATCACAGCACAGGCTTTAAACTGAAGCCTGATGAAAAGAAAAAGCGTGACGCGTTCTTCTATTACAATGGCGGTTTCTGTCAGCGCTTCTATAAATATCTTCTTGATATGAAAAAGAGTGTGAAAAAGCTTTATCAGATGCCCATAAATACCACCGTAAGCTTTGCCAGATATCCGGAAATGGAGATATACAGCGTTGAAATGCCCTCTGAGGCAGGCAGATGGATCGTCCGCAAAAAGGCATTTATCCGCTTTTTTGTGCCGAAGTGGGACAAAGGACTTGCGGTACAGCTTTATTTTGAGCCATATTTGCTTGATAAGCAGAATAATATCGGCGTGAAGATACTTGCAAACGGCAGAAAGGTGTACAGCGGCAATGTGACAAAGCGTGAAAACGGACATATTGCCTTTGACATTCCAAGTGAGTACATCGGTTCTGACGGAAGAATTGAGATAGGTTTCAGATTTTCCAATGTTTACCCAAGAAACAAGCTGAACAAGTCGGCGGCTAATGATAAACGATATCTTTCCCTGCGGCTTATTGATATGGACATATACGAAAAATCAGATAAATCGGCAGAAATGCTGAAAAATCTGCGTGTTGACCGTGAATATGAAAATAAGTCGGAATAAGGGGTGGACAGATGTTTGGAAAAATAGCGGCTCAGATACAGCAGTTAAAAAAGTATCAGTTTTTGTTTTCGGAGCTTGTAAAAAGAGATTTCAAGAAAAAGTACAAGCGAACCGTTCTCGGTATGGTATGGAGCATACTTTCTCCTCTTATGCAGCTTGCGGTAATGGCGGTTGTGTTCACGAAATTTTTCGGACGCAATACAGAGCATTATATAATATATCTCTTTTCGGGAAATCTGGTATTTTCCTTTTATAAGGACGCCACAAACGGCGGAATGCACGCTCTTATGCAGAACGCAAATATTATAAAGAAAATCAACGTTCCGAAATATCTGTTTATGATTTCGAAGGAGGTTTCCTCCTGCATAAACTTTGGTCTGACGCTGATAATATACTTCCTGTTTGTGGCAATTGACGGAATACCCTTTTCATTCAGATTTTTTGCCCTGCTTTATCCCATAGCCTGTCTTGTTATATTCAATATCGGAGTAGGCTTTATATTATCGGCAATGTTTGTTATATTCAAAGATGTTCAGTATTTATACGATATCTTCACACAGCTTTTGATGTATCTTTCGGCTATATTTTATACCATTGACGCATATTCTGATAAGATACAGATGCTGTTTTATCTCAACCCCGTGTTCACCTATATAGATTATTTCAGAAGCGTAGTAATCAACGGAGCTATACCCGGCGCGGTTCATCATCTGCTTTGTGCCGGATATGCTTTAGTTGCCCTGTTTGTAGGAATGTTCATCTACAAGAAATACAACTATAAGTTTATGTATTATATCTGATACGGAGGCAGAAAAAAATGAAGAAAATAGAGCTTAATAATATCTCTGTGTCGTATATTGTCGGAGATTTTGCAAATACAGGACTTAAAGATATAATAATTCAGAAGCTGAAAGGAACGTATGTTAAAAAGGAGTTTATGGCTCTTAACAATATCACCTTTTCTCTTGATGAAGGGGAGCTTCTTGGCGTTATCGGCACAAACGGAGCAGGAAAATCCACGCTGTGCAAGGTGATATCGGGAATTATGCGTCCTACGGAGGGTACAATGACTGTCCGCGGAAATATTGCCTCTCTGCTGGAGCTTGGAACAGGCTTTGACGGTGATCTTACAGTAAGGGAGAATACTTTTCTCCGCGGTGCAATGCTTGGATACACCCGTGAGTTTATGAACAAGACCTATGACAGCATAATAGAATTTGCGGAGCTTAAAGAGTTTGAGGACAGAAAGTTCAGTCATCTTTCGTCGGGTATGAAATCAAGACTTGCTTTTTCCATTGCCTGTCTTGTAAAGCCTGAAATACTTATACTTGATGAGGTGCTTTCAGTAGGTGACGGAGCATTCCGCAAAAAGAGCGAGAAGAAGATGCTGGAGATAATAGACAGCGGAGCAACAACGCTCCTTGTATCACACAGTCTTGCGCAGATAAGAAGAATGGCGACAAAGGTGCTGTGGATTGAAAAGGGAAAACAGATCGACTTTGGTGAAACAAAGGAGATTTGTGATAAGTACGAAGAATTTATAAAAAAGAAGTAGGTGTGAAATGGAGATCAAGGAAAAGTTCATATGTCCCTGCTGCGGATACCGCACACTTGGCGAGGAGGGCAGCTATGATATCTGCCCTGTGTGCTTCTGGGAGGACGACAAGGCGATGTATCGTGATCCTGATTTAGCAGGCGGAGCAAATAAGGTATCTCTTAACGAGGCAAGGGCGAATTACAAGGAGTACGGCGCGTGTATGGAGGAATTTATTTCCTTTGTCCGCGAGCCGTTTGAGGACGAAAAGGTATGAAAAAGGGCGGCAAATGCCGCCCTTAATTAATATCTCTTAATCATTATCAATGATTTTTTCGTAGTTTTCCTCTGCTTTTTTTTCCTTTTCAAGCTTTGCAGCCTTTTTAGAAGAAAGAGGAACGCTCTTGCGGCTTCTTGACATAAGAACAACAGCGAATACAGCAGCAGCGAGAATAAGACCGACTGCGATCACAATAAATGCCGTTGATTTAAGATTTTTGTCAACATAGGAGTAGTCAACCTTACTGTCTTTTGCATAGTCTGCGCCGGCGGATTTTGAAAATACGCTGAGGCTGAAATCGTCCATAAGGCTGTAGCTTCCATCTTCGTTGATATTAAAGCCGAAAGCATTAGCTCCTACAGCTGTTATGCTCTGAGGAATGCTTACCTGCATAAGGCTCTGACAGTTTACAAATGCACCTTCACCGATCGTCTGTGTTCCCTCAGGGATTACTGCACGGGTAAGAGCAGGGCAGTTGAAAAATGCACCGTCGCCTATTTCCTTTAATGTTGTGGGGAAATCGAGAGTCTGCAAAGATGTGCAGCTTTTAAAAGCAACAGCGGAAATTGTCTGAAGTCCCTCGGAGAAATCAATACTTTTCAGTCCTACGCAGTAGCCGAAAGCGTCATCGCCGATATGTGTTACAGATGGCGGAATAAACAGATTTTCAATACCTGCGCATACGGAAAATGCGCCTGCATCAATAGTTGTTACGCTATCGGGGATATAAACATCGCCTGTAAGCTTTACAGAGGCGCGGGCGATATTTGTTCTGCTGCTGTTGAGGAGCAGACCGTCCTCGAAAACATAGCTGCTGCACTTGCTTGCGTCAATATTCTCAATAGAGCTGCATTCTGAAAAAGCCATAGGCTCAATTGCTGACAGCTCACCAGGGAGAACAACATCTTTAAGAAGTGAACAGTTGTAGAAAGCGTATGATTCTATTTTATTTACTGAGTCGGGAATATCAATTTTTTCAAGATTAGTACAGCCCATAAATATACCGTCTGAGAGAGTTTTTATTTTTTGGGGGAGTTCTACTTCCGTCAGAGATGTGCAGCCTGCAAAAGCGCTGCTGCCAATAGAAGTGACAGTATCGGGAATTTTAAGGGTTTTGATGTTTGTGCAGTTTGCAAATGCTTTGTCATCAATTGCAGTAATAGCGTAGCCATTTCTCAGTTCGGGGATTTCCTCAATGATAGAGTCCATATTACAGCTTATAACTGTGTATGAGCCATCACGAAGCTCATAACCGAAGGTACCGTCTGAAAGAGGCTCGCCGCCCTGATTGCTGTTATAGGCAGAGCCGGTTAAAGCAGTTATAGAGAAAACTGAAAGAGATGCCAGAGCAAGGGACAGAACTTTACTTATTTTCATTGTCAGCGTCCTCCTTTGTCTGAGCTTCATTATTTGCAGCTGCCTCTTTTTTTGCCTTTATTTTTTCAGCGGCTATAGCCTTACGCTTTTCGGACTCCTTATTCTTTTTTCTTGTGCTGAGTTTTCTGCCTGTGATGATACCTGCAATAAGGAGTACAATTGCGGCAATTCCGCCTAAAACAGCGTAAACAAAGCCTTTGCTCATATTGTTTCCGCCCACAGAAACTGTATCAATAACAGTTTCAATACCGCAGGATTGTGCGTACTGGTAAGCGAGGGAGTCCTCCTCAACATACATTTTGAAGCCGTTTATTACGGAATAAGGCATAACAGCGCTTTGTCCTGCCTGAGCATACATATCCATATTCTGCTGGATATCAGCAGCAAGCTCGGAATCGTAGTCATAGCCGAAAGCATAGTCGCCGATATACTCAACATCAGCAGGAACGCGGACGCTCAGCAGAGCAGGACAGCCGAGAAAAGCGTTTTTCTGGACTGTTTTAAGATTTTTCGGGAGCTTTACCTCCTCAAGAGCTGTGCAGCCCTCAAAGGCATATTCTCCGATATTTTCAACATCTGAGAGGTCAGCTTTTTTAATATTCTGGTTGTAGCAGAAGCCTGATTTAGCAATTTCCTTTACAGTTTTTGGCAGCTTGAAATCTTCCTCCGTCTTCTGTGAGGGATATGCGATAAGGACTGTTTTATCCTTGTTGTAGAGAACGCCGTCCTCAGAGGAATAAGCACCGTCGCCCTCAGTAACAGTAATACTCTGGAGTCGTGAGCATTTGAGGAAAGGCTCCTCACCTGCAATTTCGGTACAGCCGCCCGGTATGGTGAGGCTAACGAGATATTCGGAGAAAACCGATTCGCCGATTGACTTTATTGTTTCGGGAAGTATGATAGTTGCTGAGTCGCAGTTAAGGAGAGCTGCGTAATAGATAGAAGTGATTGTAATACCGTCGATCTCCGCCGGAATTTCAACAACGTCACCGACAGTAATGCAGTTTGTGATCATACCCTCGCCGTTAACAACGGTATACTCAAAATCTCCCGAAAATCTCTTGTCAAGAGCCTCATATTCCTTCTGCTTGTTGTACATTTCGTGGGATATGAATGTGAAATCGTTATACAGACCATAGTCTTCATCCTTATCCGTTGCGTATACTTCAGCAGCTGAACCCTCAGCACCGACAATAAGAAGCCCGTCCATAATATTTTCGTTTTCGTCATAGCCGAAAGCGCAGTATCCGATAGTTGTAACAGTTTCCGGAATAACGATTTCCATTATTGAAGTTCCCTGAAACGCGCTTTGTGCGATATATCTCAGGTTAGAGGGCAGAGTGATCTTTGAAAGCTTTTTACAGCTTATAAATGCCGCAAGGTCGATATATGTGGTACTCTCGGAGAATGTCAGGTCGGTAAGGTTTGAACAGTTTGCAAAGCTCATTACAGGTATCTGGTCAATGGTGGTATTGTCCATATGAAGCTTTTCAAGCTTTTCGTTGAAGCTGAAGCAATGGCGCTTTACAGAGCTTACGCTGTCGGGGAGTACAATTTCGGTAAGACCTGTACTTGAAACAGCCGCAATTCCGACAGTTTCAACTCCGTCGGGAATTGTAAAGGCTGAACCGCTTTTTGAGGCAGGATAGCACAAAATAGTTTTCATATCCTTTGTGTAGAGAACACCGTCAACAGCGGTATAGCTTTCATTTTCCTCGTCAACAACGATTTCCTGCAAATGGAGAAGTGAAGCAAATGGATTTTCTTCAGCGATATTGCTGACAGTTGCAGGAATTGTGATTTTATTGATAATTTTTTCGATGAAAGCCTCTGCTCCGATACCTGTTACAGTAAGGTCGTCAATGGTATCGGGGATAGTGATTTCCTTTTCATCGGAGGAGCAGTCGATAATTGTAGCACTGCCGTCCTCATTAACGATATAGGTATATTCTCCCGAAACGATTTCAGAAGTTTCCTCGTCCTCATTTTCAATAGTGAGAACAGCAGCTTCATCTTCGTTTTCTGTTTCGTTGTCGATGGTGAGAACGGCAGCGTCGCCGGCGTCCTCAGAAACAGCTGAGTCCTCATTTTCAGCATAAGCAGTAACAGCAGGGAGTGCCGCAGACATTGAAATAAGCAGGCTCATAACAGCCGCGGTTATTTTTTTATAATTCTTCATGTTTTTCCTCTTTCAGCGCAGATACGCTATTTTATTCTCTAACATTATACCACATATCCGCAATAATTGCAACAAATTTCACTAATTTTTCAATTTGAACGGACAGCAGAAGCGGAGAGCGTATTTATCGGTATACCATAGTTTTTCAACTATTGCTCCCCCAACTAAACCTTGCCATCAAATACTCGGCACAAAGAAAATTTCTCTGTGTCAGAAAAACTTGAAATACGACAGTATTCCTGTGTTTTTCTTCCTTGATAAATTTCCTTTCTGCTTTCGTCTTTTTGGCAA
>JAGAMB010000057.1 GCA_017624895.1 Ruminococcus sp.
CGAGCAGAATTTCGTATATGACAGATATCAGTTGCAAGGCGATAAACCGCAGTAATACTTGATGTATTGCAAGGTTTGGCAACGCAGCAAATGATATTTGTCATAGAAATTATGCCGTGAGGGAGGTTTTTAGAGGTGACCTTTTTATTGAATTTCTCTAACCTATAACAACTGAAAAACATATAATATATTGAAAAATGCCGCTGAATAATCTGCGGCATTTGAACAATAATATCAGCAGGGAGAAAAATGAAACTCCCTTAAAAATCAGTACAGGAGCTGAATATATATGTCTGTAAAAAGAGGAGAAATTTATTATGCCGATCTAAGTCCCGTAGTCGGCTCGGAACAGGGCGGAGTAAGACCTGTACTTATAGTTCAGAATGATGTAGGCAATAAGCACAGCCCCACAGTTATTGCAGCTGCAATAACAAGCCGACAGGATAAAAACCGCCTGCCTACACATATTGAAGTACAGGCTGATAAATGCGGTCTTGCCCGTGACAGCATTGTGCTGCTGGAGCAGATACGCACTATTGATAAAAAGCGGCTTGGGGACAAAATGGGGGAGCTTGACCTCAATTCAATGAACAAGGTCAATACAGCTCTTTCCATAAGCTTCGGATTAATGAATTAGGGCATATTGCCGCACGTATTTTCGGGCATAATTTTGGGGAACGGTAAATTTTCTGCCGTTCCCCAATTGTCGATAAACCTGAATTTTGTTCTGAAATTTCGGGCAGATGACATCCGCCGCTGCACGAAATTATCCTATTCTTGTAATAGTTGTGAAAGACATAGCAAAATATACTACGCAAAAAACTATAAACAGCGGATTTGTAAGAGTCCACTTGTAATATTTTTTCGGTGTCTTGTAATTTTCCTTTACATATGCCGCAACAGATTTGCGCTTAACAATGAGCAATATAACTGCAATAACCGCAAATGCTATAAATATTGTCGTTTCTATAATTTCTGCCGCATTTTCGGGAAGTCTTTCCAGTATAAACAGAAGAACATCTCCGAAAACAAAGTTATTGAGGAAATGGAGTAAAATAGACCATTTAACGCCGTATTCCATAGCAGTATAGCCTAAAACCAGTCCAACCGCAAAAGCAAATGGTGCCTGAACAAAATTACCATGCATTACGCCGAACATAATTGATGAAATCAGTATTGCATATCCTTTGCCGACACCTGTCTTTTCAAAGGACTGCATCATAAATCCGCGGAATACTATTTCCTCAAAAATCGGAGCAGCAAAGCCTGCGTATATCATCATTGAAACAGATTCGCTTCCTGCCGACGCTGACTCTATTGCTTCCATTGCGGAAAATCCGATGAGATTGAGAAGCGACTCAAAGCCATCTCCCAGCATGGTAAACACGAGCTGTCCGCCCATAAACACGGATAATATGATGAAAAAGCTTTTGATGTTCATACTCTTGCGCTTTGTGAAAATCTCCCGGAAACCGATAACTTTCCGCATAAACAGCGCAAGGAAAAAGCAGGCGATAATTACAGCGATAGTGCTGCCCATATCAGTATTTTCAAACCACACCATAAAGTCATCGTAAAAGCTTTCCGGCTTCCCCATTACTATTTGCACAACCATAACGATCACTGAAATGACGATAGATATACCAATTACAACAGCAAGCATTATACCGTCATACAAAAGATTTCCGCCAAAAATTTTGTACATCCACTTTTTAAAGCGTTTTTCCTCAGCGATTTCAGGCGGAAGCGGCGGCGGATATGCCTGACTGTACGGCTGATTGACTGTGTTTGTGTTTACATTCGTTTGACCGTTAAAATTTTCCATGATAATAACCCCCTTTATCATATTACCATTATAGCACATTAAAAAATGATTGTCAAGAAATTAACAACATCTCGGTAATTTACGCATTATTCAAATCCGCCGCACAAATCAGTTCTTAATTCATAATTCATAATTCTTAATTATTAATTCAGAATTTTCCTCTTGACAATAACCCGAAAATGTGATATCATAAATGTATATCCTAAAACTATGACGAGGAAGGCTGTTTCCGCCGCGATATTTCAGAGAGCTGCCGTTTGGTGCAAGGCAGTATATCAAGGATTTCAGCACACCGCCTCCGAGTGCGTCCAATAAACGACGGCTGACTTCCGTTATAAAGTCGCAATGAGTTGCGGTATTTCCGCATAAATCAGGGTGGAACCACGGTTGAATTATCGTCCCTTGTGCCTTTTCGGGTATGAGGGACTTTTTGTTTCCCTTATCAAAAGGCAGACTACGAAAAGAAAAGAGGTGATACTATGAGCAATATAAAGTATAACGAGGAACAGGAAGCTTTCGAGCTGCCCTATAAGCTGTGGGATGATACTGTTACTATCAGGTTTTACGTGGAAGATGAAGCCGATATTATGAATAATATTAAAGATATCGCAGAAAAGCTTTCGAAGCTTGACGGAAGCCGTAAGCAGATAGCTGAACTTATCATTAATGACGGTTACTGTGAATGTGACGATATAGACGCTTTTGCAAAGGCACTTGTTATTAGTAACCCATATGTTGATATTGACGATGGGGATATCATTGTCTGCTTTGATGTTGAAACTGACGAAGGCTATCTTAACATTGAACTTTTTGAAGATGATTTCGAGATAACCGGTTGGGCTAATTGATATGTCTGAAAGACCGAAACGAAAAGAACACCGTTTGATAAATTACGATTATTCCCAAAACGGCGCGTATTTTGTCACAATCTGTACAAAAAATATGGCGCATTATTTCTGGGATGAAAACAATACAACCCGATTTCCCAATACAAATTTGGATAACCCCATATATTCCGTAGGGGCCGCCTTTGGCGGTCCGCGAAATAAAATTAAATTATCGGAATTTGGAAAAATAGTAAAAAATGAATTAAAAACAATTCCAAACATTTATACTGATATTGTTTTTATCCACAAATTTGTAATAATGCCAAATCACATTCATATGATAATCGTTATAAACAAAAATTTTGAGGCTAATGATAATAGCGGACCGCCAAAGGCGGCCCCTACATTAGGACGAATAATTAATCAATTTAAGGGTTCAATTTCAAAAAAATGTGGTTTTAAAATATGGCAAAAATCTTTTTATGACCGTGTAATACGCAATAATCGTGAATATCTTGAAATATGGCGATATATTGAAAATAATCCGATAAATTGGCTGAATGGCATTGAAGAAGATGAATTTTATAAAGGAGAGATTTACAATGATTAAATTAACATTAAAAGACGGCAGTATCAGAGAAATCGAAGCTGCATCATCTGCCGCTGAAATCGTAAAAGGCATAGGAATGGGACTTTACAAAGCTGCCTGCTGCGTAAAAATCAACGGCGAGGTTAAAGACCTCCGCACAATTATCGACAGCGACTGCGAATTTGAAGTATGCACATTTGATACTATCGAGGGTAAAAAGACATTCTGGCATACAGCCTCACATATCCTTGCACAGGCTGTAAAACGCCTTTACCCCGAAGCTAAGCTTGCTATCGGCCCTGCTATCGACAACGGCTTCTACTATGACTTTGACGTTGAAAAGCCATTCTCACAGGACGAGCTTGACAAAATCGAGGCTGAAATGAAGAAAATCGTCAAGGAAGGTATTGCTCTGGAGCAGTTCGAGATGTCCCCTGCTGACGCAATCGCTTATCTCAAAGAGGCTGGCGAGATATACAAGGTTGAGCTTTGCGAGGAACACGCTGACAAGGGCGAGCCTATTTCATTCTTCAAGCAGGGCGATTTCACAGACCTCTGCGCAGGCCCTCACCTTATGACAACAGCTCCCGTAAAGGCTTTCAAGCTTCTCTCCTGCACAGGCGCTTACTGGAGAGGTTCCGAAAAGAACAAGATGCTTTCAAGAGTATATGCTACAGCTTATCCTAAGGCTGCCGATCTTGAAGCTGATATTAAGCAGCGTGAGGAGGCTAAACTCCGCGACCACAATAAGCTTGGACGCGAGCTTGAATTTTTCACAACAGTTGACTGCATCGGTCAGGGACTCCCAATTCTTCTCCCCAAGGGTTCAAGAGTTATCCAGCTTCTCCAGAGATGGATCGAGGACGAGGAACAGAAGCGCGGCTACCTCCTTACAAAAACTCCTCTTATGGCTAAGAGAGAACTTTACAAAATTTCAGGACATTGGGATCACTACTTTGACGGTATGTTCATTCTCGGTGATCCCCAAGATGAGGAAAAGGAATGTTTCGCACTCCGTCCTATGACTTGTCCTTTCCAGTATCAGGTATTCCTCAACAGACAGCGTTCTTACCGTGACCTGCCTATGCGTCTGGGCGAAACTTCAACACTTTTCAGAAATGAGGATTCAGGCGAAATGCACGGTCTTATCCGTGTTCGTCAGTTCACAATTTCCGAGGGACATCTCGTTCTCCGTCCTGAGCAGCTTGAAGAAGAATTCAAGGGCTGTCTTGAGCTTGCAAAGTATGTACTTGAAACTGTTGGTATGCTTGAGGATTGTACATTCAGATTCTCACAGTGGGATCCTGCAAATCCCAAGAACAAGTACGAGGGTACAGCTGAGCAATGGAATGAAGCGCAGACAATTATGGGCAAAATCCTTGATAATCTCGGCGTAGATTACGAAATCGGCATTGACGAAGCTGCATTCTACGGCCCTAAGCTTGATATTCAGTATAAGAACGTATACGGCAAGGAAGATACTATTGTTACAATTCAGATTGATATGCTTCTTGCTGAAAAGTTCGGTATGGAATATATTGATGTTGACGGCTCAAAGAAGCGTCCTTATATCATTCACAGAACATCTCTCGGCTGTTATGAGAGAACTCTTGCATACCTCATTGAGAAGTATGCAGGCGCATTCCCACTCTGGCTTGCTCCTGAGCAGGTAAAGATTGTTCCTGTTGCAGACCGTCACCTTGACTACTGCTATGAACTCAAATCTAAGCTTGAGGCTGCAAATATCCGCTGCTCAATTGATGACAGAGCTGAAAAGGTTGGTAAGAAGATTCGTGACGCCCGTCTTGAAAAGCTCCCCGTATGGATTACTGTAGGCGATAAGGAAGTTGAAAACGGCACAGTTTCCGTTACTTCACGCCGTGAGGGTGATCTCGGTTCTATGACACAGGGCGAAATGCTTTCAAAGCTTCTTGATGATATTGCTAAGAAGGTAAGATAATTGTGGATTAAGCCGTTAGTGTAGGGGCTGCCTTTGGCAGTCCGCGGGCGGATAATATCCGCCCCTACACCATATTTTATCTGCAACCACAAAGGACGTTCCGCAATGGAACGTCCTTTGAGATTGTCAAAAAACCTGAATTTCGTACCGAAATTGCGGACACGGCACGCCGTGACCCTACATCGTACAACGTAGAATAGCCGTTTTGTAGGGACACGGCGTGCCGTGTCCATTATGCAATGCACCTTTTTCTACAGACTGAAAGGACGTTCCGCAATGGAACGTCCTTTTTCGATTATTTCTTCTTTTTCTTCTGATTATTCTTATTGTTATTATTGTTATTATTTTTCTTGCCGTTGGCTTCGGACTCCTCGCCGTAAAGCTCCTCCGCAAGTCCCTTGGAGTTATTCTTTGCGGATTTCTCCTCAGCCTTTACTTCTTCCTTTGTTTCATCATCAGAAGCTTTATCATTATCTTTCTTTTCGGCTGTCGGCTTCTTATTGTCCACCGCACCCTTTGATTTGATAATCTTCACAGGCTTCTTTGCCTCATTTTCGGATTCAGGCTCCTCTACGGTGTAAATGCCTTTCTTCCAGTTTTCCTTTGCCCTTGCCTTTGCAAGAAGCGCCGGATTATTCTTTCTGTCATAGATAAAGAACAGAACTACTGCGGCTATGCCAAGTATAAGCAGAAGCAGACCTGTCTTGAATCCCGGAGGTGAATATGTCATCTCGATCTTGTGATGTCCCGGTGTAAGGCGAAGTCCTATCATTGCATTGAGTATGCATACAGAACCGGGTTCATTGTCGGTATCGTTTACCATAAGGCTGTTGCCTGATGAATCCTCGCCCTCCACAAACTGCTCCTCAACCTTTTTGCCGTCAACCTTAATCGTCCAGCCAGGCTCATATGGAATTGATGTGTAGAGGATTTCTCCTTCCTTTGCGTCAACCTCGCCTACGATGCGGTTTTCCTTAGTCTTGTCCATATCAAGTACAAGGGGTGAAGCCTGAAGCTTCTGGATATCCTCGTGGAAAGCATTGTAGTCAAGGTAGTAAAGCTGATAATCTTTTACCATAATGAACTCGTTTGCACCTGTCTTATCCTGCTGGATAATCGTCATACGCAGCTCAACTTCTGTTCCTACGGGAATAGAACCAAGATTTACGATACAGTAATCGTAGCCGTCATAGTATGAGCCAAGGCTCTGGAAATCCTTGAACTCCCCTGTTTCCTCGTCCTTTGTTGTGGAGAACCAGAGATTGCATTTCTTCTGGTTGTCGGATTTCAGGAACATATACAGGCAGTCCTCACTCTGAGAAGTGAAGTGAACTCTTACAGTAGGATCAACCGCATTAGGAAGCGCGTCATAACAATACTGTCCGTTGTAATCTCTTACAGTACATTCATTAAGCTGAACATCGTTTACAGGATCAAAGTTAAGACGGTAGAAATAATCCTTAGGATCAAGATTTGAATAGTCGGGTGTGCTTCCTGTCATTGAGCTGAGGAAGTTATTCATACTGTTAAATGGATTATCGTTTCCGAGGAAGCTGAGGCGGAGAATATCATCATCAGCCATAAAGCCGATGGGGAGTGCGTCGGGATTTTCATAAATCTCAACTGTTCCCTCTTTTCCGCCCTCCTTTGTAAAGGTAGTTGAAGCTATCTTGTTATAGTAGGGGCTGAGAAGTGTTCTTCTATCTGTTTCGGGATTGAATGTTGACGGATCGTGAAGAACATACTTGATGCCAAGAAGTGAATCCGCAAGGGGCGTATTTCCGTCATATCTTGTTTCGTAGCTCTTTGTGGTATAGCCGAGAGTTTCGATAAAGCGGAGAATTCTCGCATTCATTACTGAGCTTGAATGGGAGATACCCTTTAAACCGTAAGCCTGATTGTCGTTTACGTTGCGGAAGAATGTTTTTTCTGCGCGGTAGAAGCCGTCATCAATCTCGTCGAGAGCAGCCTTTACATCGGGAGCAGACATAATCTCGCTGTAGGAATCCTTTGAGGAGTAGTAGACTTCCTTGTCGATCTTGAAAATAGTATCGAAGAAGTTGTAGCCTGCCTCAAAGAATACGAGAGCAGCCATAAATACAGAAATGACATTTCTGCTTTTCTGTGTTTTAGCGTGGCTGATAAGGTATACAAATGCAAGATAAATTGCCGACAGCACAACGCCGAATATAAGCGTACCGAGGAAAAGATGATCCACAGTTTCGCCGTTTATCGTAACGCTTTCGCTGTATGGACCGATAGCAACATATTTGTAATCGCTTTCGTTATAGTTGAAACTTTCCTTTAATGCGTCAAATATAACAGCAAGAACGGCAATTCCGCCGAATACTGATAACGGAGCTTTCAGGTTCATTTTGTAGCCGTCAAGCTTTGAGAATGTTTCAGCTGCCATAGATACAAGGATAAAGGATACGAGGAAGCTGTAACGATAAGGGAGCCAGTTAGGATCCTGACCGCCGTGCCACATCATATTCAGAGGCTTTATCCACATACTGAAAAACATTACAAAGAGAAGCAGGCCGTGTCCGATTTTGCGGTTGAGCTTGATTTTTGTGTTGAAGAAATAAAGTGCGGCAAGGACAAGTGAAAGTACACCGCAGTATATTTCAGGTCTGCCGTACATTCTTGTTCCCTCGTCAACGTTTACGGAATAATACTGGTTCGGGAACAGGGTGGGAAGAAGCTCAACAGGGTTGAACATAGTCTTCATACTGTAGTCAGGCTCGGAGAAATCGAACTTACCGAGGGCAAGTGCGTTATAAACGGGCATTATCATTATATAGCTGCACATAATAACGACGCCTGTTGCGAGAATCATTCTGCCGAATACCTTGGCATAATCACCGATACCCTTGAATTTTCTCTTTGCTCCGAAGAACATATAGTATACGAAATAGAGCGCAACGAAAATTGCGATCATAAAGCCGATGTAGAAGTTGGCAATAAACATTATAGCAAGGGGTATAATGTAGTTGATTTTTCTGCCGTCGTCGATGAGATACTCAACACCGAGGATAATAAGGGGCAGGAAAATGGGGCCGTCAATCCACATAGGGTCAATAAGCTGAATTGAAACGTAAGACATAAGGGCATACATTGTGGAGAATATCACAGACTGCATAGGCTTTACGTTTTTGGAATTCTGTGCAAATATACTGAAAGTCAGACCGCAGGCACCCACCTTGCATATCTGCATTATCATAAGGGCTTCTATGATAAGACTTCGCGGCATCAGAATGACTATAAATGTAAAGGGACTGGCAAGGTAGTAGCCGATAACTCCCTGATAGCCGCCGGACAGATTTCTTGCCCAGCTGTAGAGAATACTCTCGCCCTCCCAGAAGCAGCGGCGGATATTCTCGAAGTAGTAAACGTACTGACCGTTAAGGTCGAGAGTCAGTACAGAACGCTCTCCGAATGGATAGACACCGAAGATAACGTATCCGATAAAGGTCAGCAGCGCCGGTATTAAAAATGCGGCGATATAGTAAAGGGGCTTATACTTTACATATCGTGCAGGCTCATAAGCCACGGCATACGACGGCTTTGCTGAAGCTGAAGTTGCATTTATCACTTTTGTTCCTCCTTTTCGGGATATACTTTTTATTTGTGCAGCAATAAAAAGCCATATTTCCCTATTATATTATCTTCTTAATTATACTATAAAATGCAATTTTTTTCAAGGGGTATTCGGTATTTTTTGATTTAATGTACATACTGCACAATATAAAAGCCGCAATTCAGACAATGTGACCAATTAAAGCTGTGTAGGGACTGCCAAAAGGCTGCCCCTATTTTATTTTTCTATTCATAATAAATACAAAAGGGCGATTTAACACCAAAGAGGAACACCTACGGGGAACGAGGGAGGGGAAAATTAAACTGGAACAAAAATCGTGCGGGGTACCCCCGCCGGTAATTTGCCCTCCACAATATTTAACATTAGATTAAAATCTTGTTGTTTATGTAGCATAACAATAGCGCAAGCTGTCAGCGGCGACTCGCCGCACTCCCTCTTTCCCCTACGTTTTTCCTCTCTGAAAATCTCCTTTCCCTTTCCTCATTCTCCCTCCCTTTCCGATTTTTAAACTTTTTCGTAAACCTTGTATTTTTGTTTGCAAGCTATGATTTATATTCATATGACCGCTTGAAAAAATCAGGTCACACAAAAAGAAAAAAGTCGGGAAAAGGGGGAAGGTGACGGAAAGAG
>JAGAMB010000058.1 GCA_017624895.1 Ruminococcus sp.
GGAGAGTTCCAGAGAGGAAAACCGTAGGGGAAAAAGGGAGTGCGGCGAGTCGCCGCTGACATTTTGTTCTAATGTTATATTACTTTAGATACAAGATTTTATTCTAATGTAAAACTTTGAGTAGGGCAAATTACCGGCGGGGGTACCCCGCACGATTTTTGTTCCAGTTTAATTTTCCCCTCCCTCGTTCCCCGTAGGTTGTCCTCTTTGGTGAGAAACTATCCTTTTGTATTTATTATAAATAGAAAAAATAAACTTTAAGATGTTACAAGGTATTAAAAAAATTTTGCAGAATGTGTAACACTTCGGAAATATCATCGGAGTATATGTTACAGAACGCGTTCAATAGAAGTTAGTGCTGAGGTAAGGCACAGAAAGGGGTGGGAATATGACGGACAAGGAATACAAGGCGTTGAGTGAGAAATCCGAAACTTTAGCGCAGAATAAGCTTTATGAGGAATACATAAATTATGTTTACACAATAGTTTACAATAAGCTGAGAAGTTGTGCCACAAACGAGGATATAGAGGAATGTATTAGTGATGTTTTCCTTGCGGTATTTCTCAATTATCATAACAACCAGGGAGTAGACGGAGATTTAAAGGGCTACATTGGTACAATAGCAAGCAGAAAGGCGATAAACAAGTATCATTTCCTTATTGCAAAGAGTGGAAGAACAGTTTCATCGGAGGATTATTTTGCGGATATTGCCGACAGCAAGAGAATTGAGGAAGAAGCAGAAAAGGCGGAGTTGAGGGATATAATGATAAGACTCATAGAAAGCCTGGGGGATCCCGACTCCACAATAGTTTTGCAGAAATTCTATTTCAATCGAAGCTCAAAGGAAATAGCGAAAAAGCTTTCAATGACCTCGGGAGCAGTGAGAGTGCGGTGCAGCAGAGCATTAAGCCGACTTGAAAAGCTCCTTGCAAATGAAGGTATAACCTTAAAGGAGGGATTTTAATGAAAGAGAAAAAGACCATAGGTTTTGATATACTTGACAACGCAGGGCTTGACAAAATTGACAGAATCGGGACGGATATGGATATGCTTGACGAAAAGACAAAAAAGAGGATTTTAGAAATGACAAGAAAAAGATTTAATGACGCAATAGAAAGCGGAAATACAGGGATTTATAATAAAGATATGAACGAGAGTGCAGAAGTTGTTGAAAACGTAGAGGTTTACAACAGAAGCAAAATCAGAAAGATTATGACAGGGATTGTAAATAGTGCCGCAGTTGTGGGAATTGCAGCAGCATCGGTATTCCTTGTGAAGAATTTAAGCAGAGATAACAAGCCTGTTGAGCCTGACCTGCCGGCTGTAAGCAGTACTGAACCCGCAAATCAGACACAGGAAGAAAAAGCACGTAATCAGCGAATTGAAGAATATATCGAGGATTTGTGTTATAATTATGGAACATCAGACGAAGATCTGTTTTATGAGTCAATAAAAATAGATTACGCTTACGTTGATATTAACGGCGATTCAGTATCAGAGCTTCTTATCCGTTATGATAACATAGACGCTTTTACGCCATATAATGGTGCAGAGATAAACTATTTTGACGGCACAAAATATGTACCTGTTCAGAGTGTTTATCACACATACAAATTTGATTTGGAGAATCATAAGGTATATCAGTATTCCGAAATTCATGAGGGTATTTCGCTTACTTCATTTACTTGTAAAAACAGCGAGTTTTTCGATTTGAATGAAATTCACGAATCACAAGATCATTATCATTATGATATAGAAACTAACTACACACATAATGATGAAGAATGTACAAAGGAAGAATTTGAAAGTGCTATTTCTGAATATGAAAACTGTGTCGGTGCAGAGCTGAATTTTATCCCCTACACTGTAAAGAGAGAATCAGCAGAGAAAACAGCACGCAATCAGCGAATTGAAGAATACATTGACGAATTATATAATCAGTATAACGTGACAGACGAGGAGCAGTTTTATAACTGCTTGGAAATAAAATACGCTTATCTTGATATTAACAATGATTCAGTATCGGAATTACTTATTTCTTATGATTTTATTGAAGCAGCAGCCGACGCTGCAGGTATAGGTTTAAACTATTTTGACGGTTCAAAATATATACCTATGGAAACGATGGCAAACGGTGATGACATGAAGTTTGATTTACAAAATCGTAGGTTATATGATTTAGTTGAAGGTCACGAAAACGGTTATTCGCTTTTTATAAAAACATGGGAAAATGTTGAGATTTCACATGAATCAGATTTCTTCATATTACGGGATTTCTATTACTCAGGAATAGACCCATTTATAGGTGGCACAGGTGAACACGTTTATCTGCGTGATAACGAACCCTGCACAAAGGAAGAATACGAAAAGGCAATGGCAGAATATGAAAATTGCGATAGTGCAGAGCTGAATTTTATTCCTTACAATGTTAAAAAAACTGTCAGCAGTGCAGTACCGACACAAGCAGATGATACAAATAACGAAGAAACAATACAGACAACTATTGACGCAACAAATAAACCCACACAGGAAGTTCTTGACGAAGCAAGAAATGCGGCACTTAAAGCAAGATTTGATAAACATGATAAAAGTAACTTTGTAAGTATGTCTTACGCTTATTACGACATAAACGATGATTCTGTTCCTGAGCTGCTTGTCTCCAATGAATATAATATAAATTGGGAAATGGAAATATATAAATTCAACGGTGCAGAATTCGAATTTAAAACAGCTGTCGGTTACGGTACACATATTAAATTCTGTACATCAGAAAAGCTTGTAGAAGGTTGTGAAAAAAATCCTTCAATGGTTTATAATATAACCAGATACGATGATGAACTCAATTTCAGTACAGTTGATAGAGTAATTGCCGGTTATAATTATGACGAGAATGGTAATATGTATGATGAATACAGATTCAATGATCAGATAATTACTGAAGAAGAATTTAATTCACATATGCACGAGTGTGGTAATTGTGAAATTCTTTCCAATGATGTTGAATTTTTACTTTATGATACAAATGATCCAAACTATAATGAAAAATTAGCGAGAGAGCAGCTTATTGGTGACTATGACTTAAAGGGTGTATATGGAAGTTTGCGTTATGCCTATACTGATTTGAACTCTGACGGAAAATCAGAATTGATTATTTCGGGTAATGACATTGATTCAGGAAAAGAAAGCGTTGATATATACCGTTTGGAGAATGGTAACTATGTTTATTTGACAGGTGAAACTTATCCTTCATATAAAATAGATCTGGAAAATAAGAGAATTTATTTTGTTGAAGATTATCGTGGAACAGTAGGTTTTATGTATTGTTATACATGGGATGAAAATTGCAATATGGAATTTTTGAAACAAGCTTACGCCGGCGACGAAGGCTTTGACGAGCTTCTTGCAGAATATGAAGCTTGTGAGGGCGTTGATCTTGAATACATCCCATGCTGGTAAAACAAAAAGGGTACCGAAACAAATTCGGTACCCTTTAAATTATTCTTCGGAATTGTCCGTTTTTCCGCTGTTTTCAGCAGTTTCAGTTTCAGTCTTAACGGGTTCGGATTCAACCACAGGCTCATCAGCCTCGATGTTTTCACCGCGCATAAGACGTTCAAACTTGTCGTTGTCGATTTTTTCGTATTTCAGCAGATATTCTGCAAGCAGGTGCATTTTTTCAGCGTTTGCTGTGAGAATATCACGGCAGTCAGCATAAGCTTTTTCAATAATTGCTCTTACTTCGTCATCAATCTGTGCAGCTACGGATTCGCTGTAATTGCGTGTATGACCGTAGTCCTTGCCGAGGAATACTTCGTCGTTGTCCGAGCCATAAACAACAGTTCCCAACTTTTCGGAGAAACCATATTTTGTAACCATATTTCTTGCGGTATTTGTAGCACGTTCAATATCATTTGAAGCTCCTGTACAAATATCATCAAGGAAGATTTCTTCAGCAACTCTGCCGCCAAGAAGCATTACAATATGCTCGCGCATCTGTGTGCGTGAAACGTGCATATCATTTGTCTCAGGACGGGTAACAGTAAGACCTGCTGCCATACCACGCTGAATAATTGTTACCTGATGAACCTTATCCTGAGTGGGGAGGTTGTATGCTGCAATAGCGTGACCAGCTTCGTGATAAGCTGTAACCTTTTTGTCCTTTTCCGTGACAATTCGTGATTTCTTTTCAGGGCCTGCAATGACCTTCATTGTGGCTTCCTCAATATCCTTTTCAGTAATGGATTTTCTGTCCGCACGGGCAGCAAGGAGAGCAGCCTCATTAAGAAGATTTTCAAGGTCAGCACCTGTGAAGCCCTGTGTCGTCTGAGCAATAACTTTAAGATCAACATCGGAGGCAAGTGGTTTGTTTTGTGAGTGAACCTTCAATATCTCCTCACGTCCCTTGATATCGGGATAGCCAACAACTATCTGTCTGTCAAAGCGTCCGGGACGAAGAAGTGCGGGGTCGAGAATATCGCGGCGGTTTGTAGCCGCAATTACGATAACGCTTTCACTTCCTGTAAAGCCGTCCATTTCAACGAGAAGCTGATTGAGCGTCTGCTCACGTTCATCGTGACCACCGCCAAGACCGGCGCCTCTGTGACGTCCCACAGCGTCGATTTCGTCGATGAATATAATCGAGGGAGCGTGTTTTTTTGCCTGTTCAAAGAGATCGCGTACTCGTGAAGCACCGACGCCTACGAACATTTCCACAAAATCTGAGCCTGAAATCGGGAAGAAAGGTACGTTTGCCTCACCTGCAACAGCTCTTGCAAGGAGTGTTTTACCTGTACCGGGGGGGCCTAAAAGAAGTACACCCTTTGGTATTTTAGCGCCGATATCATTATATTTTTTAGGATTTTTCATAAAATCCACAATTTCCTGAAGCTCCTGCTTTTCCTCATCAGCACCTGCAACATCCTTGAATGTTGCCTTTCGTGCATCAGCCTGATTTTTCAGATTTGCCTTGCCGAAAGAGTTATATTTACCGCCGCCGCCACTCTGACGTATCATAAATATAAACAGCAGAACAGCAATTCCAATAGTTATGAGAATTGGTATAAGCATCATCAGCCATGTATTGTCCGTAGGTCTGATATAGTTCTGGATTAATGGCTCGTCAGGATACTTCTTGTTGTACTCAACGCGGTAGTTTTCGGTATCATCAAGGAAAATATTTACATATGGCACAGTATACTTTTGCTTTTTCTCCTCGCCGCGAAGCTGATAAGTCAACTCGCCTGTGCCAAGGTCAAGTTCATAATACGATACCTTGTATTCATCAAAGTAGGTAATAACGTTTGTGTATTCTGTTTTCGCTCCCATTTCTGAAAGCCTTGATATTACAAAGTAAACGCAGAATATCGAAATCAGAATAACAAGAAAATAGGTAAAAACGCCTCTGTTCTTTTTCGGTGTCAAATTACACACTCCTATCTTTCCCGAATTACAGTAATTTTCAGTAGTCTTGATGTATTGTCATCAGGGGCAGCTCTGTCGGCAATGCCGATTTTCTCGGCGAATATCGTACCTTCCTCGTCCTCGATGAAGTGCAGGCTGTTTCTCTGTGATACGGGAATTGTTTCGTTTATTAATTTTTTTACAGAGGAGGTGAAGCACCGTCCTCTTAATTTCAGCTTATCGCCGAACTTTCTGTTCCTGACAACAGCTGCTCCTTTTATTTTATCATAATCGAGGAGGTAAAATGTTGAATTTTTGTGAACACAGTTAATTTTCTTCAAATTTTCACAATTGACAAGCTCACAAACAAGAACAGCGTCAGGAAAAATTCTGTTTTCTCCGATTTCAAGAGCTTTTGAAATTATTTCTGCTTCTTTTGACGACAGGATTTTTTCAAGCTTCATTGAATTACCATTCGAAACAAGGTATATATTTCCCGATATGTTGATTTTTCCGCCGTTTACCGTTATTTCATCGCAGTCTGTCAATCGTTTGTTTGAAAATGGTAGGGAGTTATCAGAAAGATATTTTGCTATACACCGTCTGCGTATAACCTGATCATATTTGCCAAGTCCTGTGAACTTACCGTCCTTGAAGCAATTTTCGTAAGCCGATTTCACAGCTTCCTCTAAAAATCTGTTTTCGCTTTGCAGAACCTCCGCAGTACGGGCATTTGTTCTGATCAATGAGCCGTTAAGCTCCTTCATTAGCGGAATAATGTTGTGGCGGATTTTATTTCTTGTATAGTCGTCAGTAAGATTAGAGCTGTCAGTTACAAAGTCTTGGCTGTTTTTTTGCAGGTATTCCTCAATTTCCTGCCTTGAAACGGCTATAAGCGGGCGGATTATATTATCCCTGACGGGGGGAATACCTGATATTCCCTTTAAGCCTGTTCCGCGTATAATGTTGAGGAGCATTGTTTCAAGGTTGTCATCTGCATTATGAGCCGTTGCAAGTTTTTTCCCCGATGTATGGCTGCGGAAGATACCGTATCTTAGCTCTCGTGCAGCTTCTTCGCAGGAGAGATGGCTTTCTTGGGAATATTCCTTTACATTGCAGGAAACGGCAGTAAAAGGGATGTTGAGCTTTTGACACAGATCGCGGCAGAACTGTTCATCATGGTCGCTTTCCACACCTCGCAGGCAATGGTTTATATGAATTGCCTCAATTGTGAAATCCAGCTCTGCGGAAAGCTCTCTCAGCGTAAGAAGAAGGCATACGCTGTCTGCTCCTCCAGAAAGACCGCAGACGATAGTATCACCTGCATTTATCATATTGTATTTTTCCGCAGTATTGCGTATTTTTTTCAGCATTGTCATTAACCCTCAGGCGGCTGATTATACTCAGGATTTGAGAAGCGTGTAAACTGACCGTTCCATATCAGTTCCACGGTACCCGTTTCACCGTGACGGTTTTTAGCAACGATACACTCGGAAATATTCTGTTTTGTGCTTTCCTTGTTATAGTATGCGTCACGGTAGAGGAAAAGTATGATGTCAGCGTCCTGCTCAATAGAACCTGATTCACGGAGGTCTGACATCATAGGTCTTTTATCGGTACGGCTTTCAACAGCACGGGAAAGCTGTGAAAGAAGTACAACAGGAACATTCAGCTCCTTTGCCATAACTTTCAGTTGTCGTGTAATTTCGGATATTACAGTAACACGGTTGTCTGAGCGCGATGTTGAGCCCATAAGCTGGAGGTAGTCAATCACAACAAGTCCCAGATTTTTTACACGGCGGAGCTTTGCTTTCATCTGTTGAACGGTCATACTTGCAGTATCGTCAATATACATTGGCAGAGTGCCGAGATAAGCCGCGCTTGTGGCAAGGCGCACCCATTCCTCTGTTTTAATGCGTCCGTTACGGAGATTTCCTGATTCAACAAGTGCTTCTGTGGAGAGAAGTCGCGTAGCAAGCTGCTCCTTTGACATTTCCAGATTGAATATAACAACGTCCTTGTCATTGCGGCGAGCCACATTTGTGGCTATATTCATTGCAAATGAGGTTTTACCCATAGCAGGACGGGCGGCAATGATAATAAGGTCGGATTTATTAAGTCCCGATGTTATGGTGTCAAGGAGGGTAAATCCTGTCTTTGCACCGATGTATTTTTCTTTGTCCTCGCCGGTAATTTTTCCAAGTCTGTCATATGCTTCGATAACCGCATCGTGGAGGGAGGAAAGTCCGCTGACATTTCTGCCCTGACGTATATCATAGATTTTCTGTTCAGCAGAGTCAAGGAGAAGCTGTGCGTCAGTTTCACCCGACTGGATATCCTCAAGAATACCCCTTGCGGCAAAGCCGAGGCTTCGTATGAAATACTTATCAGCAACAATTTTGCAGTAGCTTTCGATATTTTCCGTAGTGGGGAGAGTATTGGCGATTTCCATAAGGTAACGCTTGCCCTCGGTGGGAGTTTCAAATATTCCCAGTTTTTCCACTTCATTGAGAACAGTTACAGGATCAATGGGAGATCCTCCGGTAAACATACGGTAGATTATGCCGAATATCTTCTTGTGGCTTTCGCTGTAGAAGTATTCAGGCTTGATTTTTTCTATAACAGCAGGCATAACGGAGGGATCGGATAGAACCGCACCGATAACCGACTGCTCCGCTTCGATGCTGTGCGGAAATTCAGCGGCAGAGAATAAGCTGTTAGCGTCCATCAGCCTTCGATTACCTCAACATCAACTTTTTCAGAAACTCCTGTGTAAAGCTTGATAACAGCGGAGTATGTTCCGAAATTCTTGATATCTGTGCTGAGAGATATTTTCTTCTTGTCTACCTTAACGCCAAGCTGAGCGTCAAGAGCATCGGCAACATGAGCAGCAGTAACAGAGCCGAAAAGACGGTCGTTTGAGCCTGCCTTTGCCTTGATAATGAGCTTTTTATCCTTGATTTTTGCAGCTGCTTCCTCGGCAGCCTTTTTCTCTGTATCAATCTTGAACTGTGCAGAGGATTTCTGACCGGCAAGCTTGCTGAGATTTTCCGGAGTTGCCTCAACAGCAAGTCCCTTTGGAAGAAGCATATTTCTTGCGTAGCCGTCAGCTACATTCTTTACCTCGCCCTTTTTTCCTGAGCCTTTAACGTCCTGTAAGTAGATAACTTTCATATTTAATTTTTCCTTTCATATTCAATTAGGCGTGTTGGCACTAAAGCTACTCGCCCGTATTTTCGCAGATTTTACTGATAACTGCATAAATATAGCAAACGACAAAATCTTTTTGCGATTGCTATTTGCCGATCCGCACAGAGCAAACTTTAGTTTGCGGATGTGCGAGGCAATTTAAATTATAATATTTGATGTGTAACATCATAATTGCATATTCTTGCCGTAAATCAAGCTGAAATTTGTACAGCAAAAATATCTTAGCTTTGATTTTCCAACTCCTCCTCACGGCTGTCGATAGCTTTAAGGAGAAGTTCTGCGGCTTTATTCAAGGAAGTATCTTTAAGCTGTGCAGCAGCCATAGTCTGATGACCGCCGCCGCCAAGCTTTTCCATAATCACCTGAACATTTATAGCGCCCAGTGAACGGGCAGAAATATTCGCCACATTATTGGTTTTGTATATTACAAATGAAGCATCAACATCTGTTATGTTAAGCAGCTCATCAGCTGCCTGTGGTGCTACAATGCGTATGTCGCTGCATTTTATATCAGCAGTTGCAACAGCGCATCTATTGTGTATACGTGCTGATGATACGATTTCCGTTTTGCTTCTGTATGAGTCAAATGAGCTGGAGAACAGCAGCTTTACAGCTACAGTATCGGCTCCCAGTTTTTTTAGAAAAGCAGCAGCCTCAAATGTTCTTGCTCCTGTACGCATAATGAAGCTTTTGGTATCAAGCATAATGCCTGCAAGAAGCGCTTCTGCGCAGTAAGAGGGGAGTTTTTCATCGCCTGTAAAGCGGAAATACTGGATAAGCTCTGTAACCATCTCAGAAGCGGATGAGGCATATGGCTCATGGTAGAATATAACCGCATTGTCAATGTAATTGACGGTTTTTCTGTGGTGGTCGATTACAATAACCTGTCGGCTCATATCATAAAGCTCGCGGCTTTCAATGAAATCCTTGTTGTGAATATCTACGATTATAAGCAGATCATTGTCTGTCATTGACTGTAAAGCAGCAGAAGGAGTGATAAAAAGTCCCTGTTCCGTATGTGCTTCAACGGCTTCAATGAGATTTACCGCAAGATTTTTCGAACGGTCAACAACGATATGTGCATCTTTGCCCATAAGCTTCAATGCACCTGCAAGTCCGCAGGCAGCTCCAACAGAATCGAGATCGCCAAAGCGATGCCCCATAATAAAGACCTTGCCTGAATTAAGAATGATATCCTGCATTGCATTGGCTATAATGCGTGTTTTTGTGCGGGACATCTTCTCAACGCCCTTTGAAACTCCGCCGAAGAAGCGGAAGCCGTTCTCTGTTTTAAGAACAGCCTGATCGCCGCCTCGTCCCAAAGCCATTTCAAGGCACTGACGAGCAATTTTTTCACTTTCTGCAAGAGAAGAAGCACCTTTGCCTACACCAATTGACAGGGTGAGGGAATATTTTCCGGCGATTTTTATTTCTCTTGCCATATCGAGAATTTTGAACTTTCCGCGTATTTTATCCTCAAGATGGCGATGTTCAATAACGGCATAAAAAGTATTCGGAGATATCTTTTTCACAAAGCCGTTGGTGCTGCTCATAAATTTTTCAATAAGCTGCTCAATTTCAACAGCGGCTATGGCCTTTTCGCTTTCCTTTGCGTTTTGCATAATCTCATCGTAGGTGTCGATGGTCATAATTACAACGTTTGGATGAGCCTCCTCCGCTTCCTTTTTCAACTTGTAGTATGATGTTTCATCGCGGAAATAGGCTATGAGAAAAGTGACATCATCTTTTGGAAATTCCTCGTACATTATATTGTACACTGAATCATTTATGCGGCATACAACCGAGCCGTCCTTAATAAGATCTTTAACATCAACGTTGGTACAATCCCCGAAATCCGTATCATATATATCCATATCAGGACATATTTTTTCCGAAAAAGTGCTGTTGAACCATACGATTCTGCCGCTTTTTTCGATAACCACAATAGGAGCCGGTAGAGTGTTTATATACTCAGCAGCTGAATTTTCAAGATGATTGTTCATCTTTGTGAAATAGCGTATGGAATTTTTGGAAAATATCACATAAATGAGTATCAGCACAATAGCAAGAATAGCCGCCGATACTATTCCTATGGTACCATAAACCTTGTTGTATCCGAAAAGTGACAGCGAAACAAAAAGCTGACTTGCAATAAAAGCGCACAATATCAGCAGTGCTGCTCCCGGAAACTTTTTCTTCACATCTCAACCCCCCCTTAATGAAGAATTTATACTAATCCCTAAAATGTTAGCAGACAAAGATGATGAGCAGAAATTATGTATGTCAAGGCGGACGACGAAATCATACTGTCGTATGGTGAGAAAGTCAAACGATGACATACGGCATTTATGCCATTAGATTTGTCTACTGTTGTTGTTTCAGGGATTAGTATTATATCTGGCAGCACCGCACAAAGCCCGCCTGACGGCTTTGCACGAAATCTGCCTGAAGGGAACCTCTAAAAACCTCCCTCACGGCAGACTTTCTATGACAGACATCATTTACTGCGTTGCCAAACCTTGCAATACATCAAGTATTACTGCGGTTTGTCGCCTTGAAAATGATATATGTCATATACGGAATTCTGCTCGTGTTCCGGTTTTTAGAGAACCCCTGAATATTTTCCGCCATCTTGCACAAAGAAACTCTTGACATACCCCAGTATGCCTGAAAGCTTTTTATACAATCTGACGAAAAATATGACTTCGCATCTTCCTCACAAGCTCTGTGCGGTATTACCTTAAAGCTCCATAATGATAGGAAGTATCATAGGACTTCTCTTTGTTTTCTGGTAAATATAATCTGAGAGAGCGTCACGGAGCTTGCCCTTGAGAGTATTCCACTCACGCATTTCGTGATATGAGCAGTTATCGAGAGTGTTGTTGAGCAGCTCTCTTGCTTCGACGAAAAGCTCCTCCGATTCGCGGACATAGACAAAGCCTCTTGAAATGATATCCGGGCCTGCTACGACTACATTTCCTGCTCTTTCGATGCCGATAACAATTATAATAAGACCGTCCTGAGCAAGATGCTTTCTGTCGCGGAGTACGATTGAGCCGACATCACCGACGCCAAGACCGTCAACAAGAATACGTCCTGACGGTACCTGAGATACGACCTTCATTGATATGCCGTCTGACTCAATAACATTTCCTATTTCAGCGATAATCACGTTTTCACGGGGCATACCCATTTGTACCGCAAGGTCGCCGTGCTTTTTAAGGTGCTTATATTCACCGTGTACAGGGATGAAGAATTTCGGCTTTGTGAGAGCCTGCATAAGCTTCAGCTCCTCCTGACAGGCGTGACCTGAAACGTGAACCTCATACATAGCCTCGTATACAACCTCTGCTCCCGATTTCATAAGCTCGTTTACAACTCGTGTAACGTATTTTTCATTTCCGGGTATTGGTGTGGCGGATATGATAATGAAGTCCATCGGGGTAATGTTTACCTTTCTGTGGTCATTCATCGCCATACGTGTAAGAGCCGACATAGGCTCGCCCTGACTTCCCGTTGTTATAAGAACTATACGCTCGTTTTCGTAGCGGTTCATCATATCAATGTCAATGATAAGACCGTCCGGAACTTCGAGATAGCCAAGCTCCATAGCCGTATTGATAACGTTTATCATACTTCTTCCCGATATGGCGACTTTTCTGCCATAGTGTACAGCAGCGTTGATAATTTGCTGCACGCGGTGGATATTTGATGAGAATGTAGCAATGATAATACGCTTGCCCTCGCCCTTTTTGAAAAGGCGCTCAAAGGATTCGCCTACAGTACGTTCTGAACGTGTGCAGCCCTCGCGCTCGGCATTTGTTGAGTCAGCCATAAGCGCAAGAACTCCCTTGCTTCCCAGCTCTCCGAAGCGTGCAAGGTCAATGATGTTGCCGTCGATAGGGGAGTAATCCACCTTAAAGTCGCCTGTGTGGACGATAACTCCTGCAGGGGTATGGATAGCCATACCAACAGCGTCGGGAATTGAGTGGTTGACTTTGATAAATTCAACAGCCATACAGCCCATTTTTACTGTTTTTCTCGGTTCAACGATATTGAGCTTTACCTGATTGAGAATACCCTGTTCTTTGAGCTTGCCTTCAATAAGCCCGATAGTAAGCCTTGTGGCATATACAGGGACGTTCACCTTTTTGAGCAGATAGGCAAGTCCGCCGATGTGATCCTCGTGACCGTGAGTGATGACAATACCCCTGATCTTATCTGCATTACGCTCTACATAGGTGAAATCGGGTATAACGATATCAACGCCCGGCATATCAGCGTCGGGGAAAGCAAGACCGCAGTCGAGAATGAACATATCGTTGGAACATTCAAAAACGGTCATATTTTTTCCGATTTCATTAAGACCGCCGAGAGGGATAATTCTAACGGGAGTTCTTCTGATCTCTTTAACCTGCTGTCTGGGTTTACGCGGAGAGGCTGCCGCAGTTTTTGAAGCAGTCTGCCTTGTATTTTTCTTTACCTGATCTGCTGTTTTTTTCTGAACAGGATTATTTCTTGGTTTTCTTTCTGTGTTTTTTTCGTTCACTAAATTGTCCTCCTTTTGGCTAAGGCAGCAAAGCGCAAAGCATACCTGACGGTTTTGCACGAGATCTGTTTGCATCTTACGCACAAGCTCTGTACTGTGCTGTCTAAAAAATAAATAAATATATACTTCAGCGGATATCAGGGTGTGAAACCGCTAATAAATTCATAATTTTAACCATTGATACAGTTACAAATGTAGATAGTATAATTATACCCAAAAAATGATAATATGTCAAGTAGTGGAGTGAGGGAATTGAAAATTATGGAGTCAGACGGGCTTTGTGCGGTGCAGCTTTAAGCATTCCATCATTAAAATCCCCGAAACATTGACAAACGCCATAAGACCGTTGAAAATATCGGATAAAATCCATACATATTCAGCAGGTGATAATGCTCCGCAGGCGGCAATAGCAGCATATATTACAGAAAATGCGCCTATGTATTTCCCTTTGAAAATATAGCTGAATGTGGTCATTCCGCAGAAATACCAGCCTATAACGGTACAGAAGGAGAAAACTCCAAGCTCTGCTGTAATGAATATATCAGAGAAATTGCCCAAGACAGCAGAAAGAGCTTCGGCTGGAGAGAAGCTTTCAGAGCCGCAGAGTACCGTTATAGCCGTAAGGGAGCAGCAGATTATGGTATCAAAAAAGACCTCGAACATACTCCACAAGCCCTGTGTTCGGGGCGATGTACCTTCTGCGGCGCTGTGAAGTATGGGTGAGCTTCCAAGACCTGCTTCGTTGGAGAAAAGTCCGCGGCGTATTCCGACAGAAACAGCATATCCCGCTGTGCCGCCTGCCGCAGACCTGAAATTAAAGGCTTCGGAAAATATACTGCTGAAAACCTGTGGGATCTGTTTGTAATTCATGGCAATTACGGCTATACAGGCAGCTGTATATAATAGCGAGGCAGCAGGGAGAAGAAGCTGTGCGGCTGTTCCGATACGCTTACCGCCGCCTTTTATAACAAGCCATACAGCAATAAAAATAATAACGGCGGCGGCAGGTCGGCTGAAATCTGCACATTTGCCAAGAGCCTCGGTGAAAACGCTTATTTGTGCCATTCCTCCCATACCGAGAGAAGCGCAGACGCAGAATACGGCGAAAATCAGCGCGAGAAACGGACAGCCAAGCCCTTTGGTGAGATATGCCATAGGCCCTTTCAGTTCATCATCGCTGTAACGGGCAGACAGAACATTTTCCGTGTAAACAATTGCCATACCGAGAAAGGCGGAAATCCACATCCAGAAAACAGCTCCTGCTCCTCCCACAGCAACAGCGGAGGCTGCTCCTACAATATTTCCGGTACCCATTGCAGTACCAAGACTCATACAGACGGTTTTAAACTGTGATAAGCCGGAATTTTTCGATTTGCCGTATTTTTTCAGCAGGAATGGTAAACGGAGCTGTATGAATTTCAGCCTGATAGTTATAATCACGCCTGTGAAAAGAAGCAGGAAAACAAGACCGTTTCCCCAGATGAAATTATTAATTTTTTCAAGTATCATAAAAATCCTCCGAAAAATATGTACTTTTCTGTAAAAATGAGTTATAATATATTTATGTAGCTTTTTAGTCTGAAAATTCATACAGGTGGTGTATAATGAAAAAAATCTTACCCGATGGAAATGCCGGTACATTTTTAAAGATAGTAATATTTGTGATCGTTCTGCTTATTGTGTGTGCAGTATGGCTTTTTATACCTGTTTATGCGCTGTGGATAACAATAATTCTTGCAGCTGTGTCAATAATTCTCGATTGTATATATATTCCTCTTTATTTCCGAAATCTGCGATATGAAATGGACGGCGAGCGAATAATCCGTTACAGCGGAGTTTTTTTCAGAAGCATTAAAATGACTGAGTTTTCCGCTGTCAGATACACAACATTATTGACAACTCCTTTTTCAAAGCATACAGGACTTAATTTTGCGGTGCTTTTTTTGTATGGCGGACGGCTCAGACTTTCGTTTCTTAGTGAAAGTGATGTGAGGGAGATAATAGCTATTGCATCGGCTTCAGGGAGGGAAAAAATATGAAATTCCGTGAACATCGCCTGCGGATTGCACGATATTGCGCAAAGAACCTGTGGCTTCTTCTGTTTCCGCTTTTTCGAGGAATTACTGTGCTGAAATTTGATTTGTCCGGAATATACCGCTGGGTAAAGGGTGCGTGGCTTGATATTGTTGTAATTCTGGTTATCCTTATATACGGATATATACAATGGCGCTTCTCGGAGATCATACTTACAGACAAGGAATTACGCCGGAAAAAGGGAATTATTTTTCGGACAGAAACGCTTATGCCTATTGACAGTATAAGCTCGGCGGCGGTAGAAACGCTTTTTTTTCTTATCCCTTTTAAAGCTGTAAATATACGGCTTGACACGGGAGCAGGCTTCTACAAGTCGGCTGATATGAAGCTTCTTCTCACCAAAAAAGAGGCAGAGGAAATAATGAAGCGTATTCCCGATGTCAAAAAAGAAAACAGCATAAAGGACTTGCCTAAGTCGGGAGCAGTTTCGATTATTCTTTTTTCGTTCTTTTTTTCAAGCGGATTTTCGGGGGCTGTATACATTGCAGCTTTCTTCCTGAAAGGCGGTGATATAGCAAGGGATATAGTATCATTGGCTTTTGAAAGGGTAACAAGGCAGGCGGAGATGATATATACAAGCCTACTAAGCGGAATACCTAAGGCAGCGGCAATGACGGCGCTGTTTTTTGTAGCTGCGTGGCTGGTTTCCTTTGTGAAAAATCTGTTGATGTATGCGTGTTTTTCAATATCTGCGGACAGGGATTTCATAAATGTGGCTTTCGGGATTTTAAAGCGGTGCAGGCATAGGATAAGGATACTCCATATAAATTATATCGACCTGCGTCAAAATCTTATTATGAAGATAGGCGGAGCTGTTGCTGTCAATATCAGCTGTCCCGGCTATGGTTATGATTCTCATTTTCCTGTGCTGCTGCCCATGAGCAGGGAAAAAAAGGCGGAATTATTCGGTACAGACGGAAAAGATGAGATGAAATACCGACCTGTATGGACATCTTTTTTCAGCTATACAGGTGCGCCTCTTTGTGGAATGATACTGACTGCTCTGCTTTATCATTTTTCGGATTATATTCTGTGGGATGACCGCGGATTGTGGAAATTTCTTGCAATTGCGGCATATATTCCGCTTGGATGGTTTATTGTGGTTAAAACAGCAGCATTATTCATAAGCGGCATAACGATATATAGCGACAGAATAGTTCTGTGCAGTGTATCGGGAACGATATTTCACACAGTTATTGCTGAAAGACGGAATGCAGCGATAGTGCAGATAAAACAGAATATCATACAGCAGATATTCAGGAAATGCAGCGTTGTTATATGGTTTACAGGCGAAACTCCGGCAAGGTATAAGGTAAAAGGGTTATGGCTCAAAGACGGCATTAAAATATCGGAAATGCTGAAATGTAATAATATGTAATTATATCTTTATTGACTTTTTTTGCTGCAAATGGTAATATAATGAAAAACACCAATAAAAGTGACAAATGTCACTTATAAAGTGACGTATGACACCTTACAAAATATGGCAGATATGGTATAATATAATCACAGGGGAGGCAAGATGAAAATTCTCCCTAAAAGCGAAAGGAGTGCTTTATATGACAGTAATTATGTTTTTGATCATTATGATAGTGTTATTTTTAGGTGTACCGATAGGTATCGGCTTCGGAATTGCAGCACTTGTAAAATACGAAAAGAAACAAAATCAGATGAGGTATTATTCTCAGCCTGATCCGCACATCTACGGCCCGCCCTACAGAGCTCCAATTCCGCCGAAAGCTCCGAGAAAAAAGCTTTCCGCATCTTCGGTTATGCTTCTCATTGGTACAATATTTATTATGTTGTCTGCTATCACCTTTGTGGCGGCAAACTGGATAAATATGGAGCCTCAGACAAGAGTATTCGCACTTGCAGGAGCAGCGGTAATAGCTTTTGCGATATGTGGAGTTATGAAAGCTGCTGCTGACCTTGTTCATACTTCCTCAGCTTTTTATATGATAGGCAGTCTGATAGCAATAGTTTCATTTGGTACAGCAGGTTATTACAAGCTTTTTGGTGAATGGTTCAGCTTTGACGGCATGGGCAGCGGATCGTTCCTTGCAGTTATGGCAATTCTTGCTGCAACAGCGGCTTTTGCGGGACATACCCTTTATAAGCACGTTTCATTTCATTTTACGGGATTTTCGTTTATTTCACTTGCGATACTTTTCTTATGCGTTCAGCTTACTGAAAACTTCGAGCAGTTTGCTCCGGTTATCGGAATTGCACAGCTTATAATTACTGCTGTTCTTCATGTGTTTAAGCCCCATAAGGGTAAGGCTATTGAAGCTCCTGCTGAAATTATAGGCGATATCACAGCTGTTATTTATCAGCTTATTGCTCTCAGCTATGCTGTAGGTACAACTTTAGATGCAACATGGTACACATTTGCTGTTCTTGGTATTATTCTTGTTCAGCTTTTTGTGTACGGATTCCTGAAAAATCAGAAGTGGATGTTCATTTTTGCCGATATTATCGGTGTTTACACAGCATTTACAGTATCCGGAGGACTTGAGGACGAAATAGGTGAGCCTTGGTCTATGGTACTTTTCGGAATGATTACATTTGCAATTTACGTACTTAATCACATTATTCCCGAAAACCTTACAGCGTCAAAGTTTATTTCCTTTATCGGTTTTGTTATAGGTGCTATTGTGGCACTTAATGCAAATACAGATGATGTATACGGACTTAATCTCCTTTTCCCTGCTGTACTTACTGTTATTATTATGGGTTATTGCCTGCATAAGTCAAAGGATATCCAGTTTGTGGCAGGTATTGCACTTCCTATAATGCCCTTATGTATGGCATATACCGTATTTGATGATCTGTTCAGAGGCGGTGAAACCTCGGATATGCTCAGCGTTATTGTATATGGTGGTCTTGCACTTGTGTACGTGGTTATGGCATCATTCTTCATCTTCCTGCCGACTATTGCCTTCAATTTCTACACAAAGCATCCCGTAAGAGCGCATACGGCTGAATACACTCTTATGATAGCAGCAGTCTTTGCACTTATGGCTGTTTCGGTCTATCCGGAGTTTTCCTTTATTGTAATTATACTTTGTATAATCCATTTCATCGTTTCCTGTGCAATGAAGAACAATATTACAGCAGCAGGATCAGTTATAGCAGCTATTCTGACAGCAGGCGGAATTTTCAAAGAGCATATTGACAGCGATGATGCAAGAAATTATGTGCTTATGGGATTGTTCGCACTTCTTGTAATAGCTTCAAGAGTCGTATTCCCTGAATCTATCATATACAAGAAGAATGACCGCATAAGACTGGATGTTCTCCTTCCAACATCACTGATAGTATTATTCTGGATAGACGGAGGCAATGACGTAACAAGCTTCCTTATTCATATAGCTGTTGCAATATACATTGCAGCGTTTGTCAAAAAGAATACCGAAAAGAATGCGGCGGCAGTTCTGCTTTCAGTTTCAGCTCTTATCGTATCATTCGCATTTGTTTTCAGACCATTCCTGACATTTGATTCCTCTCTTGTATCAAGCAAGATAAATCTCGGTATACTTATGCTTCTCGGAGTTGCATACAAGCTTATCTGGAGAAATCACAAGGAAGTTTCAAAGATCGTTTCTACAATAATGTTCATTCTTGCATTTGGCGGACTTATAGTTGATGGTATCATTCATGACAATATGGCAAACAGAATATTTGTTCTTGCGGTCACAGCGGCAGTTCTTATCTTCTCATTCTATGCAAAGAGCAAGACTTGGTTCAGCGTTTCCTCGATAGCTCTTGTTATACTTACAGTTCTCCTTACAGCTAAGTATTTTTCATCTGCTGGCTGGTGGGTATACCTCCTTGCAGTTGGCGTGATCTTCATCGTAATTGCAGCTATCAACGAAGCCTGCCGCAAAAAAGGCGAATCAATGAAAGAAACTGTTACTAAGACATTTTCAGACTGGACATGGTGAGTGTGATAATGCGTAATTTGGTTATTAGTAAAAATGAGGAGGCATTACTATGAAAATATTATTACCAATTTTGATTTTGGCGATTTTTGGCAGTATTCAATTTGTTATGGCAAGCAGAATCAAATGCAAAGCAGTAAAATTTTTACCCGCTATTATATCTTCATTGGCTGTAATTGCTTGCCTTGCAGTTTATCTTGGTTCATATGCTATAAGCTCTGAAAGTGTAATGGCAGAAAATCAATATTTTGCTGCATTTTTAGGAACATATACAGGAGCTGCAATGATAGGAAGCTTTTTAGCTTTGATAATTGCTAAGTTTTTAAAAAACAGGAATTGGGGTAAATAATAAATATGACTGCAATACCGCACGTTATGTACGTGCGGCATTGCCATTGAAAGGAGCGAAAATATGGCAGTAACTGTTACGGCTTCAGTATTGCTTTTAATAGGTATGTGCGGTATGCTTGGTACAGTAGGCTGGATTTTGTCAAGGGGCAATAAAAACCGAATGACAAGGCTTTTCATCGTCTGCCAGCTTTCTATTGTGCTGTGGCTTGTTTCTCAGCTGCTGATTTTATTTTCTGTAAATAATACACAGCTTTCTATAAGCTACCTCATCGGTAATTTCGGTATATGCCTGTTTTCTCCCTTCTGGCTGATGTTTTCAGCGGAATATTCCGAGGCGTCGGTAAAATTCAGAAAAGCCGCAAAATTTTTCCCCGTTATATCGGCGGTAATGTATGCGGTAATTGTTACAAATCCGCTTCACAGACTTTATTACAAGGAATTTGATATAAATGGCATAACTTACGGGATAATGTTTTACATTTTTCAGCTTTTGTTCTATATATTGATCTTATTTGGCATATCCCTTATGTTTATCCGCCATTCAAAGGGCAGCACAGTTTCTGCACAGTCGATGTTTCTCGCTCTGGCGGCAGCTGTTCCGCTTCTGATAAATATTCTATCAGTATGCGGCGTTATAAATTCCGAGATTGAGCTTACCCCGCTGTTTTTTGCATTTTCCGTTATTATGGTTCTTATTGCTATATGTCGTTACGGATTGCTGAATATCAATCAGATCGCAATTCAGGATACCTTTGATAATATTGGCACAGCGGCGGCGGTATTTGATACTGAGGGAAATATCACCTACATCAATAAGGCGATGAAAAGGCTTGTATCCGCAGATTTTACCGATATTTCAGATTTTTATGCGGCTCTTGGGCAGCTTTCCGGAGCAGAATTTGAAAAAGATAAAAGTTCCGTTGAATTTTCCGTGGGAAATGAACAATACAGCCTTAAAAAAAGCCGTATTTGCAACGAAATGGGAACGGAAATTGCAGGCATTGTTCTTATCAGCAATATAACCGAATACTATGAGCTTGCACAGGCTGAAAAAAAGCTTTCGATTGAACACGAGAGAAACAGAATTGCGCAGGAGATTCACGATTCCGCAGGTCACACCTTTACGATGATAAGCTCCCTGGCAAAAATTACAGAGGCGGAGCTGAAAAACGGTAATACTGCCGACATATCACAGTATATAGCGGAAATCGACGGACTTTCACGAAGCGGTATAACACAGCTCCGCTGCTCTATAAATAATCTCCGCGACGATGAGTTTATGACATCTGTTGTAAGGGCTGTCAAGACAGTAACCGATGCTGTGAGGAGCATCGAGGTTGATGTTTGTGTGCAGGGGACAGAGGATACCCGTTATGCTTTCTGCATACGGCAGGTGTATGATTCGGTTAAGGAAACTGTTACAAATGCAATGCGGTATTCGGGAGCTGAAAGAATTGATATTATCATGAAATTTCTCGATGACCGTCTGGAGCTTTATATATTTGACAATGGCAGAGGATGCGATAACATAATAGAAAATAATGGTCTTACGGGAATCCGCCGCCGTATAGAAGAAATAGGCGGAACGGTGAAATTTTCTTCTGTTAATGGAGAGGGATTTACAACAATGATGAAAATACCTGTGGAAAAAGGATGATGATATGATAAAGGTACTTATAGCAGATGATGTGGCAGTTCTTCGTATGGGATTAAAGGCGGTACTCAGCGAAGAACCTGAAATAAAGGTAGTAGGGGAGGCAGGCAACGGTAAAGAGGCGTATGAGCTTGCTCTGCGTCTTGAACCGGATGTGGTGCTTATGGATATGCGTATGCCCGATTTTGACGGCGGATACGGTACAAGGCAGATAAAGGATAAACTTAGCGGTGTAAAAGTTCTCGTGCTGACCACCTTTGATGATAAGGAAACGGTGGAAAAGGCTATGGCAAGCGGTGCAGACGGTTATATCCTCAAAGAGATGGACAGCAGTCAGGTTATCAATTCGATAAAGGCTGTGGCAGGCGGAATAAATGTATTCTGTGATAACGTATTTCAGGCAATAAAAAAAGAGCCTGTAAAGCAGGCTCCGAAAAATTTTGACTTGACTGAGCGTGACGTTGAATTTCTGCGTCTTATATGCGACGGCTGCGATAATAAGGAAATAGCCGCACAGCTTTTTCTTGCAGAGGGTACTGTCCGCAACGGTATATCGAGGCTTCTTGAAAAGCTTAAACTGAAGGATCGCACACAGCTTGCGGTATTTGCCATAAAAAATAATTTGGTTTGATATAAAATGCGGCAGAAAAAATCTGCCGCATTTCTTTTAGTAAATTTAATTATTAATCCCAGGAAGGAATCTTACCTGTTGATACAGCTCCGTAGTATTCAAGGATCTTTGAAGCGTCTGAGGAGTCAGATTTGCCGTCCTTGTTTACATCAGCAGCTTTTTTCTGTTTGTCGGTAAATGTAAGAGTACCGCCTGTCTGAATAAGTCCGTATTCAGCAAGAACAAGTGAAGCGTCTGCGGAGTCAACCTTGCCGTCCTCATTTACATCGCCGAGGAGGAAGTCAGCACCGCCCTCATCAATACCGGGACGTTTTTCTCCAATATAGATTGTAAGACCTGTTACATCGGGAGGACAATCAGGGAAGCTGTATATCGTATTTCCGTGTTCAGCGTCCATAGCGCATCTTGTGCTGTTATCAGCGTCATCTGTGAAGTATATGTCATAGCGACCGTCGTTAGTGTCAGCGTCAATTACAAATTCAAATGTGATGAGGGGATAAGCGTCTGATGTGCTGCCATAGGGAATGAGAGCCTTTCCGTCCTGTGAACGAACAGTAAAGTTGTGGCTGTTATATTCTGAGTTAACAGAGTAATTGCTGGTCATACTGTCAACAGAAAGTTTGCCGTCCTCGCCTTTTACAGAATAAGCAAAAGGTTCTGTAGGAGTTTCGAATGGGTCATTTACTTTTGTGATAGTGACATTTTTGTCTGATGACTTCCACTTTGGAGATACGCTCCATGCACCCTTTTGCGGATCTGAAAAATAGATATTTGCAGTAAGACTGATATCTTCGGTCAGTTTTTCAGGATCAATGTAAATAGTTCCGTCATCTTTGATCTCGATTTTGTCCGATTTCTCTACTTCCATATAGAAACGAACAGCTGCTGCGGTGCCATCTGCGGCAGCGTATGCAGCATATGTACCGGTGCCTGTAAAAGGCAGACAGGATACAGCGAGAACTGCGGCTGAGATTGCTGAAAGTGATTTTTTCATGTTTATTTCTCCTTTATATCTCCCGTCAAGGGAGTTATTTACATAATTTCTGTCATTCTCAGAACTATTTCAGCCACACGCTTTGCAGCGATTTTCTCAAATTCGTCAAATGACATTGCACCCTCGTCGTCAGCATTATCAGATATACAGCGGACACTTACAAAGGGTGTATCATTGAGATAGCAGGCGTGACCTACGGCGGCACTTTCCATATCAACGGCATAGGGGCTGAATTTTTCCTGTATAGCGTTTTTTACAGCATTATCTGAAATGAACTGCTCTCCCGATACAATACGTCCGCGGAAGCTGTTAACAGAAAATTCGCCGCATACCTTTTCAGCGGAATCCATAAGGGCTTCATCAGCCTTGAATACAGCGCAGTATGGGGGATAATCTGCAAGGAAGTGAGGATCGAGATCGTGGGGGAGAACCTCTGTGGATATAACGATATCGCACACCTTGACAGAAGTATTCATTCCACCTGCAACACCTGTGTTGATAACGCAGTCGGGAGAGAAATTGTCGATCATTACCTGTGTGCATAATGCAGCGTTTACTTTTGCGATACCGCAGCAGGCATTGACGATTTTATTTCCATTGTATGAGTTTATGTAGAAATCAAAGCCTGAAATACGCTTTATTTCAGCCTCACCGAGCATAAGGCGTATATCTGCAAGCTCTGATGGCATTGCGCCGATAACAGCAATAGTTTTCATAATTATTTAACTCCTTATCATATTATAGAAACATTATATCATACTTTTTATTAAAAATCAATATATTTCTTACAAAAAAATAATTCCTTTTCATCATATGGGTGAGAAACTTTTCTTATAGCTTGCATTTTTGTGTGGAATATAGTATAATAGAAATAAACTTAAGATAATATCGCACAGAGCTTGTGCTGTGCTGCCTTATAAGGAATAATTAGTAAGGGAGAGGGAAATATGGAACAGATAATGAAAAGTCGTAAAAATACAGAAAAAAGCAATACGTTTTATACTATTGCACTTAAAGGTCTTGTTGCTTATCCAAAAATGATTATGCATTTTGACGCTTCAAGAGAAAAAACCGTTAATGCCATAGAAAGAGCTGTTAAAAGCAACGGCAGGCTTTTCCTTGTCGCTCAGCAGGAGGCTGACGTTGAAAATCCTACGCTGGACGACCTTTACAGAGTTGGCGTTGTCGCAGAGATAAAACAAGTTCTGAAGCTCCCGGATAATGTGGTAAAGGTACTTGTTGAGGGACTTTATAAGGGAAATCTTTTAAGTCTTACCGATGAGGGGGATGTTCTTCGTGCAGAGGTAAAACGAGTTCCCACATATTCAAGAACGAAGTATAATGAGGCTGAGGCTGAGGCGCTGGTACGTGCCGTAAAGGATATATTTCAGCGATATACATCATTTTTCCCGAAAATTCCCCGTGAGCTTCTTTCATCTGTTATGTCACAGTCAAACCCCATAAAGCTTTTTGAAGCTGTAGCTTTCAATTCAAATATCAACTACCACGATAAACAGGAGCTTCTGGAGGAAACGAATATTATAAACAAGCTGACACTTCTCGGTCAGTATCTTGCATCAGAGGTTGAAATCCTTGAGCTTGAAAATATGATAAATGAGCAGACAAGAAATAATATCGACAGAGGACAGCGAGAGTATTACCTCCGCGAGCAGATGAGGGTTATTCAGGAGCAGCTGGGCGAGGATGAAGCCGATGAAGCTTATGAGATCAGAGAACGCGTAATAAAGCTGAAAATCGACGAAAAAAGCCGTGATAAGCTTCTGCGTGAAACTGACAGGCTTGCAAAGCTTCCACCTGCATCACAGGAGGCATTTGTAATCAAAAATTATCTTGATACGGTTCTTGAATTGCCTTGGGGAAAATATACAAAGTCAAAGCTTTCTATGGATAAGGCGGCGGCTATTCTTGATGACGAGCATTACGGTCTTAAACGTGTTAAGGAGCGTATACTGGAATTTCTTGCAGTATACACTCTTAACCCTGACATAAAGGGACAGATAATATGTCTTGCAGGCCCTCCCGGAATAGGTAAGACCTCTATTGCACGTTCAATTGCAAAGGCTATGGGCAGAAAATATGTCCGTGTATCTCTGGGCGGTGTTCGTGATGAGGCTGATATAAGAGGTCACAGAAAGACCTATGTAGGTGCTATGCCTGGACGTATAATTGCTGCTATGGAGCAGGCTGGTACGTCGGATCCGATGATTCTCCTTGACGAAATAGACAAGCTTTGCAGCGATATAAAGGGCGATCCGTCATCTGCTATGCTTGAAGTTCTTGACAGCGAGCAGAACTGTGCTTTCCGCGACCATTTCATTGAGGTTCCTTTCGATCTGAGCAAGGCGGTATTTATAACAACTGCAAATAATGTTGGTAATATTCCTGCCCCACTTCTTGACCGTATGGAGCTTATTGAGCTGCCAAGTTATACCGCAGAGGAGAAATTCCATATCGCAAAAGAGCATCTCATTCCGAAGCAGCTGAAAGAACACGGGCTGAAAGGTACACAGCTTAAAATACAGGACGAGGCTATTGACGATATTATCCGCTTCTATACAAGAGAAGCAGGTGTAAGAAGCCTTGAACGCTTTGTAGCTTCACTCTGCCGCAAGGCTGCAAAGAAAATTGCTGACGGTGACGCAAAGAGAATTACGGTAAAGGCTAAGGAGCTTGAAAGCTGGCTTGGTGTACATAAGTATACCAGGGATTTAGCTTCTGAAAAGGATCAGGTAGGAGTGGTTAATGGTCTTGCCTGGACAGCTGTGGGCGGTACTGTTATGCCCCTTGAGGTTCTTGTTCTTGACGGCACAGGAAAGACTGAAATAACAGGCTCACTGGGCGATGTAATGAAGGAAAGCTCACGTATAGCTTACACATATGTACGAAGTGTTGCCGACAAATACGGCATAGACAAGGAATTTGTCAATAAAAATGATATTCATATCCACGCCCCTGAGGGTGCTGTTCCGAAGGATGGTCCATCGGCGGGAGTTACAATGACAACTGCCCTTGTATCTGCACTTTCGGGACGTAAAGTACGCGCTGATGTGGCTATGACAGGAGAAATCACGCTCCACGGAAAGGTATTGCCAATCGGCGGACTCCGCGAAAAGACAATGGCTGCATATAAGCAGGGCATAAAGACGGTTATTATACCTATCGACAACAAGCCTGACCTTGAAGAAGTTGACGATGCTGTTAAAAATAATATTGAATTTGTATTCGCAGAAAATCTGACGGATGTTTTAGATACTGCGCTTGTGTAAAGGAGGGCAGCTATGAAGCTCAATTACAATAAAGCGGAGTATGTTGCCTCATATGGCACATATTCCCAGATACCTCAGGGCGACAGGGTAGAAATCGCCTTTGCAGGTCATTCAAACGTGGGAAAATCCACGCTTATCAATAAGCTTTTCAACCGTAAAAACCTTGCAAGAGTAAGCTCTGTTCCTGGTAAAACAGCTACCATAAATTTCTATGGACTTGAAAATATATATTTTGTTGACCTGCCGGGCTATGGCTATGCAAAGGTTGCAAAATCGGAGAAAGAGCGCTGGTCAGGACTTATTGACGGTTATCTCAGCTCTGAGAGAGATATCCGCATAGTCTTTATGCTGGTAGATATGCGACACGCCCCTACAAAGGACGATTTAAAGATGATAGATTTCCTCATTGATACGGAAATGCCATTTATTCTGGTTCTTACTAAGGCTGATAAGCTGAAAAAAATGGAGCGTATAAAGCGTATGGAGGCATTCAAGACTGAAATTCCATGCTTTGAGGATATGCACGTTATACCCTTTTCCTCTGTTACCTTTGAGGGAGTTGAGGAACTCAGGGCGATTGTTGAGGAAGTAGCGGAGGACTAATCCGCTTTTGAAAGGACGAAAAATTATGTTTGTATCTGAAAATTTAAGTATAAACGAAAACGGAAATCTCACTATAGGCGGTGTGGATACCGTAGAACTGGCAAAAACATACGGCACACCTCTCTACGTTATGGACGAGGAGCTTGTGCGCAAGAACTGCCGCGAGTTTAATGAAAATATCAGAAAATTTTACGGTGAAATGGGACGCGTTCACTACGCAAGCAAGGCGCTTTCCTGTATGGAAATGTGCCGCATAGTTGCAAGCGAGGGGCTTGGTCTTGATGCTGTATCTATCGGAGAGCTTTACACCGCAGTAAAGGCTGGCTTTGATCCTGCAAAAATCGGTTTCCACGGTAATAACAAGACAAATGAGGAACTTGAATATGCCCTTGAAGTGGGTGTAGGACATATCATTGTTGACAATATCGACGAGCTTCACAGACTTTCTGAAATTGCAGGAAAAATGGGTAAAAAGCCGCACATTATGTTCCGTATCAAGCCCGGAATTGACGCGCATACTCACGATTTTGTAAAAACAGGACAGATTGACAGCAAATTTGGTTTTGCCCTTGAAACAGGTGAGGCTTTTGAAGCTGTAAAGGAAGCTGTAAACTGCGAAAATGTAGAGCTTTACGGACTTCACTGTCATATTGGCTCACAGATTTTTGATATTGCACCTTTTGAGGAAGCTGCAAAGGTAATGCTTGAACTTATTGCAAAGATCAAGAACGAGCTGAATTATGAAATTCAGGGACTTAATCTGGGCGGCGGCTTTGGTATAAAATACCTTGAAGAACACGATCCGCAGCCTTTCGGTGTATTTATGGAGCGAGTTTCACAGGTGGTTATTTCCGAATGTGAAAAGCTTGGAATCAACCGCCCTTTCATCTACATCGAACCCGGCAGATCAATCGCCGCATCGGCAGGAATTACGCTTTATACTGTTGGTACAAGAAAGGAAATCCCCGATATAAGAACGTATGTTTCCGTTGACGGCGGTATGGCTGATAATCCTCGTTATATCCTGTATAAATCGGAATATGAAGCTATTGTTGCAAACAAGGCTTCGGAAGAACGCTCCGAAAGAGTTACTATCGCAGGAAAATGCTGTGAAAGCGGCGACCTTATCGGTGAGAATATGCCCTTACAGCACGCAGAATCAGGAGATATTATTGCTGTATGTGCCACAGGTGCATATAATTTCTCAATGTCCTCAAACTATAACAGACTTTGCAGACCTGCTCTTGTATTCGTAAACAACGGCGAATCAAGAATTGCAGTTAAAAGACAGACTCTTGATGATATAATCAGAAATGATGTGTAATTAATACCAATCCCTGAAACAACACTAGTATAAACATTTTTAAATAACTTTACGAACCGATTCTTAAATTAGTTCGGGAGGCTTGTGGTATCTTATGCTTGATATGTAAAGATAATTAAAATCGTCTATACTAGTGATAAAAATAATGTTAATGAAATTGATTTTGATGCAAAGGAACATTTTACTATAGTTTGTTCACGCATAGGTATCAATTATGAAAGTTTAGTTGAAAATAATTATTCCGACAAATGCTATTAATGAGGTGAAGCGTGAATAAATTAAAGATAGTAAAGTCTATTGAACTCTTATCAATTATTGCTCCCATAATATACATTATTTGTAATTTTGAAACTATATTAATATTTTCATATTGGGATAATAAAGATAACAAAGAACATCTATGGCTTCTTTTTCAACAGAGCATTAAAAGAAATTTCGGCGATGAAAAAGGAAATGCTTGTATAAATATCATTAATCACATATCATGGTGGTTTGTTGAAAATAATAAAAATATAATATTCTTTATTTGTATAATGATACTAACGGCTTTTTGTATTTATGTAAATCGAAATAATTTAACAAACCGTCCGATATTAATGGTGTTTTATGTGTTAACTTTTTTAGTGATGTTTTTTATAGCTTTTTTTGCAACACCAAAATTTATTGAATATTATTTTTAATGATTATGGAGTGCTATAACCCATCTTTGCCACCAAGTGGCAAAGATGGGTCGTCCGCATTGACATATAGTGTTTATGCTCATCATCTTTATCTACTAACATTTTAGGAATTGGTATAAAAATACGAAATTTTTTAGGCAGTATCGCATATATTCTGTGCGACACTGCATTTGTTTTTTAGCTAGTTATATCAAGCTAACAAAAAGAATTTTATAGCTTTATTTTACATTGTTTATTTCTTGACAAAGTTCGTGAAATAGTGTAAAATATAAAGTGTATAGCGGTATCAAAACCGCTCGGAAAGGAATGATTAAAAATGGGTTTAACACTTACTGAAAAAATCTTGAAGGCTCACCTTGTTGATGGCGAGTACATAAAAGGTCAGGAAATCGGTATAAAGATTGACCAGACACTTACACAGGACGCTACAGGTACAATGGCATACCTTGAATTTGAGGCTATGGGCGTACCAAGAGTAAAGACAGAACGTTCCGTTGCGTATATTGATCATAACACTCTCCAGAGTGGCTTTGAAAATGCTGACGACCACCGTTTCATCGGCTCTGTTGCTAAAAAACACGGTATCTACTTCTCACGTCCCGGCAACGGTATCTGCCATCAGGTTCACCTTGAAAGATTTGGTATTCCCGGTAAGACTCTTATCGGCTCAGACAGCCATACTCCCACAGGCGGCGGTATCGGTATGATCGCTATTGGAGCAGGCGGACTTGACGTTGCTGTTGCTATGGGCGGCGGCGCATATTACATAACCTGCCCTAAGGTAGTTAAGGTTAATCTTACAGGAAAGCTTCGTCCATGGGTTGCTGCTAAGGACGTTATTCTTGAAGTTCTCAGAAGAATGTCCGTTAAGGGCGGCGTAGGCAAGGTTATCGAGTACGTAGGCGAGGGTGTCAAGACTCTTTCTGTTCCGGAGCGTGCAACTATTACAAATATGGGTGCAGAGCTTGGTGCTACAACTTCAATCTTCCCTTCTGACGAGATCACAAAGCAGTTCCTTAAAGCACAAAAGCGTGAGGAAGTATGGGTTCCTCTTGCTGCTGACGAGGACGCTGTATATGATGAGGAGCTGAACATCAACCTCAGCGAGCTTGTTCCACTTGCTGCTTGTCCTCATTCTCCTGACAACGTTAAGAGCGTTGAGGAAATCGGCAAGCTTAAAATTGATCAGGTTTGTATCGGTTCATGCACAAACTCATCACTCCTTGATATGCTCAAGGTTGCTCATATCTTAAAGGGCAAGACAGTTCACCCTGACGTATCACTTGCAATTGCTCCCGGTTCAAAGCAGGTTCTTAATATGATGGCTGAAAACGGCGCTCTTGCAACTCTTATCGACGCTGGTGCAAGAATTCTTGAAAGCGCCTGCGGTCCATGTATCGGTATGGGACAGTCACCTAACTCAAAGGGTATTTCCCTCCGTACATTCAACAGAAACTTCGAGGGACGTTCAGGAACAAAGGACGGTCAGATTTATCTCGTATCTCCCGAAATGGCTGCTATTTCCGCTATTACAGGATATCTTACAGATCCTATGGAAATCGGTGATATGCCTGAGTTCAAGCTCCCCGAGGAATTTACAATCAACGACAATATGGTTGTTCCCCCTGCACCTGCTGAGGAAATGGACAGCGTTGAAATCCTTCGCGGACCAAACATCAAGCCTTATCCTGATACAGCACCTCTCCTTGAAACAATCGACGCTCCTGTATCATTAAAGGTTGGCGATAACATCACAACTGACCACATTATGCCTGCCGGTGCAAAGATTCTTCCTCTCCGTTCAAATATTCCTGCTATTTCACAGCATTGCTTTGCTGTATGCGATGAGGCATTCCCAACAAGAGCTAAGGAGCTTGGTAAGAGCATTATCGTAGGCGGTTCAAACTACGGACAGGGTTCATCAAGAGAGCATGCAGCGCTTGCTCCTCTCTATCTCGGAGTTAAGGCAGTTCTTGTTAAGTCATTCGCACGTATTCACCGTGCAAACCTCGTAAATGCAGGTATTCTTCCTCTTACATTCGTGAATGAGGCTGACTACGACAAGATTAACGAGGGCGATGTTCTTGTACTTGCTGACGTAAGAAAGGACATTGCTGAGGGCAAGTCTGAGCTTACAGTCGTAAACAAGACAAATGGTGCAGAAATCCCCGTACTCTGCGAGCTTTCAGGACGTACAAAGGATATTATACTTGCTGGCGGACTTCTTGACTTTACAAGAGAGTCAATGAAATAATGAAAACTAATCTGACAGCAATGCTCTCCGCAGCTAATTCTGCGGAGGGTATGCTCAGAATTCTGATATTTTTTGTCGGTCTGATCATGGTATTCTGGGGTATCAACCTTTTCAGACACGCAAAAAGCGGAAAATGGACAAAATTTCAAAAGGCAGTTGATGTTGTCGGACTGTTGTTTTTCGGCGTACTGATGATTATGCTGCTTGTAGTAATGATATGAAAAGAAGATTAAAGGGCGGAGCAAGATATATTCCGGGATGTTTGTATGCATTTCTTATCAGTTTACCTTTTATGATTTTATATGGTATATTGGTGGTGGATTATTTTTCATCAACTGTAATTGTAATTATTTCTTTTATAGTTGTAATTGCAATATATAGTATCTGTCTAAAAGCAGGAGAAAAGATATTTGATTTTACCGAAAGAAAATATCTTGAACGATGCAGTTACAGAAAAAAAGCTCACACTTTAGCGGAAATTACCGAATTTTCGGTTGTTTTGGTAATAATACTTCTTGCAACAATTGTACCTGTTATTATTGAAAATAATACGGACATTACAAATTCATTATCAATATCCGAAAGTATCAACGGTTGGGATTAATAAGGGAATAAATAAATGAAAATAAAAGAGATTATCAAGGACATTTTTGACGATATAGATCATAGCTCTGATTCATATACTGATATGTACAGCGGTATGGGCAGTACATCGTGGGACGCACGTCACAACGGCAGAGATTTAGGTCTTTTTACAACACTTTTTCCGAATTTACTTGGATTTCTTTTCGGTCTTGCCATTACGAAATTGCTGGGTATGAGCGGTGCTGCATATTTAGTTTTCGGGGCGATCGGTGCTGTAGGGCTGGGCGTACTCAACAGCGTGTACCGTCAGGGAATTGCTCTGAAATACGCGATAATCCGCCATATTATCATCGTGTCGGGTATAGCTCTTATGTATGGTCTTGTTTGTCTGATTGAAAAATAGAACGGAGGCTGTGCCTATGAAGAAAAAAGGCATAACCGCTTCGGATTTGAAGTACATTGCAATCCTTGCCATGTTTATAGATCATATCGGCTGGCTTGCAATTCCAACAGCTTCCCCCTTGGGACAGATAATGCACGCTGTGGGCAGAATAACAGCTCCTGTTATGTGTTTTTTTCTCTCGGAGGGCTATCACTATACAAGCAATTTTAAAAAATATGTTATGCGTATGGGAATATTTGCGGTGATCTCCCACTTTGCATACTGTTTTTATAAGACGGAAAGTTTTTTCGGAAAATGTAATGAGAGTATGATAACCACGCTCTTTCTGTGTCTTATCGGGTTGCATATATACAATCACGAAAAAATTCCGACTGTATGGAAATACGTTGCATTGCTTGTGATCGCAATGCTTACGGAATACTGCGATTGGGGAAATAAGGCGCTGCTTTTCACCTTTGCCTTTGAGCTTGCAAGGGGAAACAGAAAGCATCAGCTCATGGCTTTCAGCGCTGTTGCATTTTTGACACTTATTTTTCCGTTGTTTAAAATTGCTTTTTCCGCACCTGAAATGCTGTCATATAATTATTACAGATTCGGCATTTTTCTGCCTGTTCCGCTTATTGGTCTGTATAATGGAGAAAAAGGCGGATCCAAGCATACTAAATGGATATTTTATATATTCTATCCCGCACACCTTATTTTATTGGGTATTATTTCAATTCTCTACATATAAGTATGCGGACATTAAAAAATGGAGGTAAAAACCAATGGCTAAAATTATTATGAAAACTCCCCTCGTCGAGATGGATGGCGACGAGATGACACGAATCCTCTGGCAGTGGATCAAGGATATCCTCCTCGTTCCATATGTAGAGCTTAACACAGAATATTACGATCTCGGACTTAAGCACCGTGAGGAAACTAAGGATCAGGTTACTCTTGATTCTGCTGAGGCTACAAAGAAGTACGGCGTTGCTGTAAAGTGTGCTACAATCACTCCTAATGCTGCAAGAATGCCCGAATACAACCTCACACAGATGTGGAAGTCACCTAACGGTACAATCAGAGCTGCTCTTGACGGTACTGTATTCAGAACACCTATTATCGTTAAGGGAATTGAGCCTTATATCCCCACATGGACAAAGCCAATCACAATCGCTCGTCACGCTTACGGCGATGTTTACAAGAATGCTGAAATCCGTGTTGAAAAGGGCTGCAAGGCTGAACTCGTTGTAACTGACGCACAGGGCAACGAAACACGCGAGCTTATTCATGATTTTGCAAAATCTGATGGTATCATTCAGGGACTTCACAACCTTGACAATTCTATTGCAGGTTTCGCAAGAGCTTGTCTTAACTATGGTCTTGACTTAAAGCAGGACGTATGGTTTGCTACAAAGGATACTATTTCCAAGAAGTATGACCACCGTTTTAAGGATATTTTCCAGGAGATCTACGACAACGAGTATAAGGAAAAGTATGAGGCAGCAGGCATTGAGTATTTCTACACTCTCATTGATGACGCTGTAGCAAGAGTTATTCGTTCAGAGGGCGGCTATATCTGGGCTTGTAAGAACTATGACGGCGATGTTATGTCTGATATGGTTTCTACAGCTTATGGCTCACTTGCTATGATGACTTCTGTTCTCGTTTCGCCTGATGGTATTTATGAGTATGAGGCAGCTCACGGTACAGTACAGCGCCATTACTACAAGTACCTCAAGGGTGAGGAAACTTCCACAAACTCTGTTGCAACTATTTTTGCATGGTCAGGCGCTCTCCGCAAGAGAGGCGAGCTTGACGGCACACCTGAGCTTTGCGAGTTTGCTGATAAGCTGGAAAAGGCTACTATCCAGACTATCGAAAACGGTGTAATGACAGGCGATCTCTATCTCATTTCAAAGCTTGAAAATAAGAAGAAGGTTGACTCAAAAACATTCCTTGAAGAAATCAAGGTAAATCTTGATAAGATGATGTAACAGCCTGATGCGGAGGCTGTTGAAAAACAGCTTCCGCAATTATATATAAGGCAGTAAGAAGGGCAGAATAATGTCAAAAAATACAATATCAAATTCAGTTATCAGGCGGCTTCCCAGATATTATCGTTTTCTCGGAGAACTTGAAACAAACGGTTATGTCCGCATATCATCAAGGGAACTTGCTGAGAAAATGGGACTTACCGCATCGCAGATACGTCAGGATTTCAACTGCTTCGGCGAATTTGGTCAGCAGGGCTACGGATACAACGTTGCAGGTCTTAAATTGGAAATCGGTAAAATACTTGGACTTGACAAGATAACTCCTATGATTCTTCTCGGCGCGGGAAATCTCGGCAGAGCTATCGCCTCCCACATTGACTTCAAAAGCAAGGGCTTTGAGTTGGTGGGAATTTTCGATACCAACCCTGCTGTTGTTGGCAAGAAAATAGGTGATATCACAGTATCTGACATCAATGATCTTGATTCCTTCTGCGAAAGCCATAATCCGCGGGGTGCAATTTTATGTATACCTAAGGATGCCGCTTCACGCGAGGTTGACAGGCTCATAGATAAGGGTATACGTGCTTTCTGGAATTTTACTCACTATGATCTGCGAATAAATCATTCTGATGTTTCGGTTGAAAATGTACATCTTGGCGACAGCCTTGCCACACTTTCCTACCGTCTTAATTCTGAGGACGGTACTTGTTAAAAAATTCACTATCTTATGTGAGTAAAAAATCTTTATTTATAAAAAGGTGGTAATTATAATGGATTATCGTATTGAACACGACTCAATGGGAGAGGTAAAAGTACCTGCGGACAAATACTGGGCAGCGCAGACTGAAAGAAGCCACGAGAACTTCCCGATCGGCGTGGGAATTGAAACTATGCCCCGTGAAATCACACACGCTTTCGGTATTCTTAAAAAGGCGGCAGCTATTGCAAATAATGAACTGAAGCCTGAGAAAATGACCGATGAAAAGCTTGCAGCTATTACACAGGCTTGTGATGAGGTAATAAGCGGCGCATTAAACGATCACTTTCCTCTTGTTGTATGGCAGACGGGAAGCGGTACACAGTCCAATATGAACGCAAATGAGGTTATAGCTAACCGAGGAAATGAAATTGCAGGAAGCAAGCTTCTTCATCCCAATGATGATATAAATATGAGCCAATCCTCCAACGATACATTCCCCACAGCTATGCACATTGCCGCTGTAATTGCCATTGAGGATAAGGTTATTCCTGCTGTTGACACCCTTATTGAGACCTTTATCCGCCTCGAAGCTGAGAATGAGGGCATTGTAAAAAGTGGTCGTACTCATTTGCAGGACGCAACACCCATTAAGTTCTCACAGGAAATAAGCGGATGGAGAGCATCTCTTGAAAAGGACAGAAAGATGATCATTTCCTCCTGCGAGGAGCTGAAAGAGCTTGCTCTCGGTGGTACAGCTGTCGGCACAGGACTTAATGCTCCCAAGGGATTTGCAGAAAAGTCTGCGGAGGCTATAAGCACTATTACAGGAAAGAAATTCGTAACAGCTTCAAATAAATTCCACTCACTCACATCTAAGGATGAAATCGTTTTTGCTCACGGCGCATTAAAGGCACTTGCTGCCGATATGATGAAGATAGCCAACGATGTACGCTGGCTTGCATCAGGTCCCCGTGACGGTCTGGGAGAAATATTTATCCCTGAAAATGAACCCGGTTCGTCAATTATGCCCGGTAAGGTAAATCCAACACAGTGCGAGCAGGCTACAATGGTTGCAGTACAGGTTATGGGCAACGATGTGGCAGTAGGTATGGCAGCTTCACAGGGTAATTTTGAGCTTAATGTATTTATGCCGGTATGTGCATATAATTTCCTCCAGTCTGCAAGACTTCTTGCTGAGTCTATTATGTCTTTCAACAACAATTGTGCAGTCGGCATTAAGGCAAATAAGGAAAAAATGCATCACAATCTCCACAATTCACTTATGCTTGTAACTGCTCTTAATCCTTACATCGGCTATGAAAATGCCGCTAAGACTGCAAAAAAGGCATTCAAGGACAATATATCTCTTAAAGAAGCCTGCGTAGAGCTTGGATTTCTGACAGCAGAAAAATTTGATGAGGTATTCCATCCCGAACAGATGGTTTAAGGTTTCAACAGAAAGGAAAGTGCTATGGAAACATTTACATATTACCCTGGCTGTACGCTGAGAACCAAGGCAAAGGATCTCGATACATATGCAAGGATATCCGCTGAGGCTCTCGGTATTGGTCTTGTTGAGCCTGAAAACTGGCAGTGCTGCGGCGGCGCTTATACAACAGCCACAAATGAGGTTGCTACAAAGCTTTCCGCAGTAAGAACTCTTATGGCAGCAAAGGAAACAAATGGACTTGTTACTGTATGTTCTGCCTGTCATAATGTTATAAAGCAGACGAATTACGATATATCACACAATGAGGCTATGGCTGTCAAGGTTCAGCGTTATCTCGGACTCGACGAGGCATATACAGGCGAAACTACGGTATATCATTATCTTGAGCTTCTCCGTGATGTTGTTGGTTTTGATAAGCTTAAAGAAAAGGTTGTAAATCCTTTCAAGGGTAAAAAAATTGCCGCATATTATGGCTGTCTGCTCCTCCGTCCATCAAAGGCTCTTGCTATGGATAACCCCGAAAATCCTGTTATAATGGAGGATTTCATCAGAGCAATCGGCGGCACTCCGGTCATATACGCTCAGAGAAATGAATGCTGCGGCGGATATATCACAATGGAGGACAAAGCACAGGCGGAGAGAAGAAGCGGAGCTGTCATGGCTTCAGCTGAGGAAATGGGCGCAGATATGATAATTACAGCCTGTCCATTGTGTCTTTATAACTTAAAGAAAAATTCAGGCAGCAATATGCCGGTGTACTACTTCACAGAGCTTCTTGCTGAGGCTCTCGGTCTTAAGGAGGCTGGAAATGAATAAGTACGAAAAGGATTGGATAGATATTACAAGCGGAGTTAATGTCCGTAAATGTATGAGATGCGGAAAATGTACTGCAACCTGTCCTTCATTCGATGAAATGGAATATCATCCCCACCAGTTTGTGTATATGGTTGAAAAAGGCGATATTGCGCCGCTTCTTGGTTCAGATTCACTTTACAAGTGCCTGACCTGCTTTGCTTGTGTGGAGAGATGTCCCAGAGGTGTTGAGCCTGCAAAGGTAGTGGAGGCTGTACGTCTTGCCGCTGTGAGAAAGCAGGGGAATAATCATCTTATACCCGACCAGATACCTGCAATGCTTGACGATGATATGCCTCAGCAGGCAATCGTTACAGCATTCAGAAAATATACGAAGTAAGGAGGAACAGATATGCAGAAAATAGGTGTTTTTGTCTGCCATTGCGGTACAAATATTGCTGCAACGGTTGATGTAAAGGCTGTAGCTGAGGCTCTTGCAAATGAGCCGGGAGTTGTTATATCTCAGGATTATCAGTATATGTGTTCCGAATCAGGACAGGATCTCGTTAAGTCAGCTATCAAGGAGCATAACCTTACAGGCGTTGTTGTGTGTTCCTGTTCTCCCCGTATGCACGAGAATACATTCAGAAAGGCAGCAGCAGCTGCTGGGCTTAATCCATATCTTGTGGAAATTGCGAATATCCGCGAGCAGTGTTCGTGGATTCACAAGGATATAGCGTCAGCTACGGAAAAAGCTATAGTCCTCGGAAAAGCTGCTGTAGCAAAGGTTCACCTCAATACACCTCTTACAGCAGGGGAAAGCCCCGTTGTAAAACGTGCGCTTGTTATCGGCGGCGGTATCGCCGGTATTCAGACTGCCCTTGATATAGCAGAGGCAGGCTTTGAGGTTGATATTGTTGAAAAAGAGCCTACGATCGGCGGAAAAATGGCACAGATCGACAAGACTTTCCCAACTCTTGACTGCGCTGCTTGTATTCTTACCCCGAAAATGGTTGAGGCTGCACAGAATGAGAAAATTACAATCCACTCATTCAGCGAGGTCAGCGATGTAAAGGGATTTGTGGGAAATTTCACAGTTACCATAAAGAAAAAGGCACGTTATGTTGACGAAACAAAATGTACCGGCTGCGGACTTTGTACTGAGAAATGTCCAATGAAGAAAGTCCCCAATGAGTTCAATATGGGACTTGACAACAGAACAGCCGTATATATTCCATTTGCACAGGCTGTTCCTAAGGTTGCAACGATTGATCCGAATTATTGTCTTATGTTGAAAAACGGCAAGTGCGGTGTATGCTCCAAGGTATGCTCTGTTGGCGCTATCGACTATAAGCAGACTGACCGCTTTGTTGAGCAGAAATATGGTGCTATCGTGGTTGCTACAGGATTTAATCCCATTAAGCTTGACAAATACGATGAATTTGCATATAGCTGGTGTCCTGATGTTGTAACATCACTTGAACTGGAAAGACTTATGAATGCGGCAGGCCCTAACGGCGGAACACTTTTACGCCCATCTGATAAAAAGCATCCCCACACTATTGTATTCGTTCAATGTGTAGGCTCACGATGCGATGACGAAAAGGGCAAGCCCTACTGTTCAAAGATATGCTGTATGTATACCGCAAAACACGCAATGCTTATCCGTGAGAAATATCCCGATACAGAGGTTTATGTATTCTATATAGATGTGCGTACTCCCGGTAAGAACTTCGATGAATTTTATCGACGCGCAGTTGAGCAGTACGGAGTTCACTACATCAAGGGTATGGTGGGCAAAGTTACTCCTAAGGCTGACGGTACTATTGATGTTCAGGCTTCTGACCTGCTTTCAAATGAGCAGCTTCACATTGACGCTGATATGGTTGTACTTGCAGCGGCAATTGAGCCTGATAAAACAGCCCGTCCTCTTGCCACAATGCTCACAACACAGATGGACACAAACGATTTCTTCACCGAGGCACACCCCAAGCTCCGCCCTGTGGAATCTGCAACAGCAGGTATATTCCTCTCAGGTGCTTGTCAGGGACCAAAGGATATTCCTGAAACAGTTGCACAGGCAAGTGCCGCAGCTGCAAAGGCTATCGGACTTCTCTGCAAGAACAGCATAACCTGCAATCCCTGTGTTGCCCACAGCGATGAGCTTATGTGTAACGGCTGTTCTTCCTGCGAAAAGGTATGTCCATACGGTGCTATCACATATCAGGACAAGGAATTCAGAATGCCTGACCGCACAATGGCAATTCGCCGTGTTGCAAGCGTTAACCCTGCTGTATGTCAGGGATGCGGAGCTTGTACGGTTGCTTGTCCCTCAGGTGCTATGGATCTGAACGGCTTCTCAAACAGCCAGATTATGTCGGAGGTAGACGCAATATGCAAGTAAATGAAAATTTTGAGCCTGTTATCGTTGCTTTCTGCTGTAACTGGTGTTCATATGCAGGAGCTGACCTTTCAGGTACCAACAGACTGAATTACCCTACAAATGTAAAGATAATCCGCGTACCCTGTTCTTGCAGAGTTAATCCTATGTTTATACTACGTGCATTCCAAAAAGGTGCAGATGGAGTTATCATATGCGGATGTCATCCGGGTGATTGTCACTACACCTCAGGTAACTACTTCACAAGAAGAAGAATTACACTTCTTTACAGTATGCTTGATTTCCTCGGAATTGAGCGCAACAGAACCCGTCTTGAATGGGTATCTGCTGCCGAGGGAGCAAAGTTTGCCGCTGTAATGAATGAGTTTACAGAAGATGTAAGAAAGCTTGGCCCTAACCGCAGATTGGAGGATCTCAGATGCAGGAAGAAATGATTAAAAGAGCGAAGGAGCTTCTTGCCGATGGTACGGTAAATCGCGTTTTAGGCTGGAAAAAAGGCGAATTTGCTTATGATTCAACTCCTGCTGTATTTGAAACAGCAGAGGAGCTTGAAAGAGATTTTGTCTGCGATGATTTCACACAGGCTAATCTGTCCAAATATCTTATAAAAGAATCACGGAAAGAGGGAAAAATACTTGCTTTCCTTAAACCATGTGATACATACAGCTTTAATCAGCTTCTGAATGAGCATAGAATTATTCGTGAAAATGTGTATGTTATCGGTATTCCGGGAGGCCCGAAGCTTGACGTTGAAAAGATAAAGGCAAAGGGTATCAGCGGTATAATAAGCGTAAAAAACGAGAATTTTACTCTAAAAATCGAAACTCTATACGGTACTGAAACTATGCCTTTTTATGAGGCAATCAGCGAAAAATGTGCTAACTGCAAGAGCAAGAAACACGTTGAATATGATGAGCTTATAGGTGCAGAAGGGGATGTTCTTAATTCCAAGCGTTTTGATATGGTTGAACAGCTTGAAAATATGACATCTCAGGAGCGTTATGATTTCTGGCAGAGTGAGCTTTCAAAGTGTATCCGCTGTAATGCCTGCCGCAACGTATGTCCTGCTTGTACCTGTGAAAATTGTGTATTCGATAATCCGAAGTCCGGAATTGATCAGAAGGCGGCAGCAGATAGTTTTGAGGAGAAGATGTTCCACATTATCCGTGCTTTCCACGTTGCAGGAAGATGTACCGACTGCGGCGAATGTACACGAGTATGCCCTCAGAATATTCCGCTTCATCTGCTCAACAGAAAGTTCATCAAGGATATAAACAGCCTTTATGGTGAGTATCAGGCAGGTGCTGACAGAACAACAAAATGTCCTCTTACTGATTACAAGGAAGATGATTGTGAACCCTCAGTTGTTCACGAAAGGGGTGTTGAGTAATGCTTAAAATACCGGCTGAAAAGATAAACGATCTTTTTGACAGAATTGCTATGCAGCAGACGCTTTATATCCCTGTTGACCGCGAGGATAAGGCGGCAGAGTTCAAAAAATACGAAAGCGGAATGACATTGAGCAAGGCACTTAAAACCGTAAGAAGCGCAAAGGATTTTTTCTTCCCTCAGACGGAAAATCTTGCAGAGTTCAAGCTTAGCGGCAAGAATATCGAGGTAAAGGATATACGTCAGGAGAACGAGGATTTCGTTGTATTCGGCGTTCGTGCCTGCGATGCAAAGAGTTTTGAGATACTTGACAAGGTATTCCTCAGCGATCCCGTTGACACCTTTTATCAGAACCGCCGTGAACACGGTACAATTGTTACTATGGCTTGTACCCGTCCCGAAGAAACCTGCTTCTGCACAACATTCGGCATAAATCCTACCGTTCCCGGTGGGGATGCTTCCGTATATTTTGACGGTGAAAGCTATTTCTTTGTTCCCTTTACCGATAAGGGCAAGGCGTTTATGGCTTCAATTTCCGATATGCTGGAGGAGGGCGATGTGTCAAAGCTTTCCGAGGTTCAGGCTAAAGCAAGAGAAATTATGACTCGTCTGCCCCTTGCAAATCTCACTACCGATTCATTCGGCGGCGAAAAGCTTATGGAGCATTTCAATTCCGAGAAATGGGCGGAGCTTTCAGAGGCTTGTATCGGCTGCGGTACCTGCACATTTGTCTGCCCCACCTGTCAATGCTACGATATCCGCGATTTTGATACAGGAAATGGAATAAAGCGTTTCCGCTGCTGGGATTCCTGTATGTATTCAGATTTTACAAAAATGGCTCACGGAAATCCCAGAACATCACAGCTTGAACGCTTCAGACAGCGTTTTATGCACAAGCTTGTGTACTTTCCTGCAAACAATAATGGGGAATTTGGCTGTGTAGGCTGCGGAAGATGCCTTTCAAAATGCCCAATATCAATGAATATCGTCAAGGTAATGAAAGCGTTGGAGGATAAGTAATGAATAATGATACATTAATACCCCTTGTTGGTATTATTACTGATGTACGTCAGGATACACCCGATGTAAAGACATTCAGGGTAAATGCCCTTGATGGCGGTAAAGTTTTCGAGCATATGCCCGGACAGTGCGCGATGCTTTCAATTCCCGGAGTGGGGGAGGCTATGTTCTCTATCACTTCATCTCCCACAAATAAGGAGTATATGGAGTTCAGCATAAAAAAATGCGGTTGTCTTACAGAATGGCTTCACGCAATGGACGTAGGTCAGCAGATTACAATAAGAGGACCTTACGGAAATTATTTTCCTGTTGAAACAGAATTAAAGGGTAAGGACTTACTTTTTGTTGCAGGTGGTATTGGTCTTGCGCCTCTCCGTTCTGTTATCAATTATGTTCGCGACAACAGAGAAAACTACGGTGATGTGCAGATTGTCTACGGCTCACGCTCCAAGGACGACCTTGTGGACTATCAGGAGATCATTGACGAGTGGATGGCTGACGATAATATACAGGTCAATCTCACAATAGACAATCCCCAGGAGGGTTGGGACGGTCACGTTGGCTTTGTACCGAATTATGTAAAGGAGCTTGCACCTTCTATAAATAAAACTGTACTTGTATGCGGCCCCCCAATAATGATAAAATTTACCCTTGCAGGACTTAAAGAGCTTGGTTTTACCGAAACACAGGTATATACCACTATGGAGCTGCGTATGAAATGCGGAGTAGGCAAGTGCGGACGATGCAATATCGGCAATAAGTATGTCTGCAAGGACGGACCTGTATTCCGCTATGACGAACTTGGCGCACTTCCCGATGAATATTAAGGAGGCAATTGCAATGGATAATATGGTAAATGTCTATCTTTTCGGCAAAAAGTATACAGTGCCTGAGGGACTGACTATAATGACTGCTATGGAATATGCAGGCTATGATCTTGTAAGAGGCTGCGGATGCAGAAACGGCTTCTGCGGTGCCTGCGCTACAATATACAGAATAAAGGATAAGCAGGAGCTTCATGCTTGTCTTGCTTGTCAGACTGAGGTTCAGGAGGGTATGTATGTTGCAACCCTGCCTTTCTTCCCCCTTGTAAAGCAGATTTATAATATTGAGGAAATCAAGCCCACAGAGCAGATTATGATGCAGCTTTATCCGGAGATTTACGCTTGTATAGGCTGTAATGCCTGCACTAAGGCTTGTACTCAGGAGCTTAATGTTATGCAGTATATCGCATATGCTCAGCGCGGCGAATATGAAAAATGTGCTGAGGAAAGCTTCGATTGCGTTATGTGCGGAGTATGCTCCTCACGCTGCCCTGCGGGTATATCCCACCCACAGGTTGCAATGCTTGCACGCCGCCTTAATGGTAAGTATATCGCTCCCGGCTGCGGTCATCTTGAGGACAGAGTTAAGGAAATCAAGGATGGCACATTTGAGGAGCTTATCGAAGATTTAATGCAGAAGCCCATTGACGAAATCAAAGAGCTTTACAATACAAGAGAGATTGAGAAGTAAGGAGGGGCGGATATGTACAAAATTGAAAAATTCAACGAGCTTGCAAAAATTGTTGCGGAAAAGAGAGCAGTAAATGCCGATTTAGAGCCAAGAAGAATGACAGCGGAGGAAAAGGATACTCTCCTTGCTACCTTCCACCCCGACTATAAACAGGAGGAATTTACAGTTCTTTCCGCAGGTGTTAACAAGGGCGATAAAGTTCCCACACAGCTTGCAGAGCTTTTACAGGGCAAGAGCAGAATTTCTGCGGCTGACGTTGACCTTACAGCTCCCGATTATGACACAGATGTACTCATCATAGGCGGAGGCGGAGCAGGTGCATCTGCTGCTATTGAGGCTGACGAGGCTGGTGCTAAGGCTATGATCGTTACAAAGCTTCGTATCGGTGACGCTAACACAATGATGGCTGAGGGTGGTATTCAGGCAGCAGATAAGCCAAATGATTCCCCTGCGATTCACTATATCGACGCATTCGGCGGCGGTCATTTTGCTGCAAAGCCTGAGCTTGTGAAAAATCTTGTTACAAAGGCACCTGAGGCTATTCAGTGGCTCAATAAGCTTGGTGTTGAGTTTGACAAGGAAGCTGACGGCACAATGGTAACAACTCACGGCGGCGGTACATCACGTAAGCGTATGCATGCTGCAAAGGACTATTCCGGTGCAGAGATTATGCGTACTCTCCGTGACGAGGTTCTCAACAGAGGTATTCCTGTTGTTGATTTTACTGCTGCTGTAGAAATAATCCTTGATGAAAACGGTAAGGCAGCAGGCGCTGTTCTCATGAATATGGAAACAAAGGAGCTTCTTGTTGCTCGTGCAAAGACAGTAATCATTGCAACAGGCGGAGCAGGCAGACTTCACTATCAGGGCTTCCCCACATCCAACCACTACGGTGCAACAGCTGACGGACTTATTCTCGGCTATCGTGTGGGAGCAAGACTTCTCTATGCAGATACACTCCAGTATCACCCTACAGGCACAGGCTATCCTGAGCAGATATTCGGCGCACTTGTTACAGAAAAGGTGCGTTCTCTCGGAGCGAAGCTTGTCAATATCGACGGTGAGGTGTTTATGCATCCTCTTGAAACCCGTGATGTAACTGCGGCTTCAATTATCCGTGAGTGTACGGAGCGTGACAAGGGAATTGAAACTTCTCTCGGCAAGGCAGTATGGCTTGATACACCAATGATCGAGTATAAGCACGGTGAGGGAACAATTGAAAAGAGAATCCCTGCAATGATGCGTATGTTCGGCAAGTATGGCATTGATATCCGCAAGGAGCCTATTCTCGTATACCCCACACTTCACTATCAGAATGGCGGACTTAATATTTCTGCTGATTGTTCAACAGATATAGAAAACCTCTATGCAGCAGGCGAGGTAGCAGGTGGTATTCACGGCAGAAACCGTCTTATGGGTAACTCTCTCCTTGATGTTATCGTATTCGGACGTGACGCAGGAATGAACGCTGCTGCAAAGGCAAAGGAAACAGCAGTTCCCGAAAATCTTACATTAAAGCATATTGAGAAATTCAACAGTGAGCTTGAGAACGCAGGTGTGGCAAACGAAACAGCATCACCTATGCTGCTTCCAAAATATGCGCGTAAAGCATAAAATGTAAATATTATAAATCGGCGGACAGATGTCCGTCGATTTGTGCGAATAGGCAATTTGTAAAGTTGCACAATTTTTTATATAAGGAAGTGTTTTTACTATGGATTTAATTACCATAGGCGATTTTTCTATATCTGTAACATCGGTTGCTTTTCTGATGTTCTCCGTATTTCTCATTGCAACAGTTGGCTATTTATTAGGAAGAATTACAATTAAAGGTATTTCTCTCGGATCTGCCGGAGTTTTTATCATAGCACTCCTTTACGGCTGCTTCTTCTACGATAATCTCAGCGAAAATCTTATGATAGGCGGAGAGACATATGTAAAGAATGCTCTTAAAGTCGTGGAAAATATGGGACTTATTCTGTTTGTAACTTCTGTAGGCTTTATTGCAGGTCCCAATTTCTTCGGCAACTTCAAGAAAAATTTCAAGAATTATGTATTACTGGGACTTGTAATAATCATCACAGGAGGATTGACCTGTGCAGGCTGTATTCTCCTTGATTTAAAAATTTCGGGAGAGCCTGTGGAAAATACAGCGTCAATGCTTGTAGGACTTCTTGCAGGAGCGCTGACAAGTACACCTGCTTTTTCAGCGGCAAAGACAACTGTTGCAGATCGTGTAAATGGTGCAGTTTTGGAGGATTACGTAACTGTAGGATACGGTATTGCATATCTTTTCGGAGTAATCGGCGTTGTACTCTTTATTCAGATTATGCCAAAGCTTATGAAGGCTGATATGGCTAAGGAACGTGAGCTTCTTATCACAGCCGATACAAAGGGAGCAAAAAAAGAGTACAAGGGCAAGCTTATAGAAATGGACGATTTCGGGATTATGCCATTTGCTCTTGCTGCAATTGTTGGTATATTCGTGGGTTCAATCAAGTTCGGCAGCTTTTCTCTTACCACAACAGGCGGCTGCTTACTTATGGGATTGATTTTTGGTCATTTCGGCAGATTTGGAAAAATGTCGGTTATGCCAAAGGATACAACTCTCAAAGTTTTCCGTGAATTCGGACTTATTCTGTTCCTCATTGGTGCAGGAATCGCAGGCGGAGCAAACTTCGTCACATATTTCAAGGGAGTATACTTCCTTTATGGTGTAATTATGACTATAGTTCCGATGATTATCGGCTTCCTCTTTGCAAAGTATGTGCTGAAGCTGAGCCTGCTGAACAATCTCGGCTCAATCACAGGCGGTATGACATCAACTCCGGCGCTTGGAACGCTTATCGGCACAGCTAAGACAGAAAATGTAGCGTCTGCATATGCGGCAACTTATCCCATTGCACTTATATCCGTAGTTGTTGTATCACAGATATTGCTGAATTTATTTAAATAAGCTATAAAATAATAAAATCCCCGATTTTTCGGGGATTTTATGTTTTATAACTTTATGACACATTCTTTAAATGCATCACCGCGTTCTTCAAAATTCTTGAAAATGCCATAGCTTGCGGCGGCAGGTGACATAACACAGCTCATACCCTCAGGAGTAATTTCAGCTGCAAGTTTTACAGCGTCATCAAGATGTTCAACAAGGTGAATACGTGATAAATCGGTATAATCTGCTGATTGTATCATATCGTAAACACGCTTGCCCGAAGCCTCCATACAGATTACATTTACATTGCAATCCTTGAAATAATCGACGAGAGACGTATAATCAATACCTCTGTCCATTCCACCGATAAGAATAGTTTTAGCGTCGGGAACGCTTTTCACAGCCTCAATTGCAGTTGCACAGGCAGTTGAAATTGAGTCGTCGTACCAGCGAATACCCTTGTATTTGCCCACAAATTCAAGGCGGTGGGCAAGGGGATTAAAGCTGCACAAAGCAGTTTCAAATTCCTTGTAATTTACAAAGGGAGCTGTTATGAAATAAGCAACAGCAATATTATAGTGGTTGTGAATGCCTAAAAGCTTGATTTTTTCCGTGGGGATAATGTAGGTATCACCGTTGGTATTATTATCCACAATGCCATTGCTGACATAGATATCAGCCTTTGAGTCCTCAGCAGAAATTGAGTAAACATAGGCATTTGACAGACGGGGAGCAATTGTGCTTTCAATAAGCAGGCAGTCGCCGTCCTGCTGGTGGATATAGATGTTTTTCTTAGCCTTGCGGTAATTCTCCATAGTGCCGTAGTGGTCGAGATGCTCCTCAAAGAGATTGAGGAAAACCGCACAGGAAGGGGAAACAGTCATATATTCAAGCTGATGGCAGGAAAGCTCGCATACAACAAGAGTTCCTTCCGTCATATCCTCGGCAATGTCAAAGACAGGTATTCCGATATTTCCGGCAAGTCGGCAATCCTTGCCGCTTTCTTTGAGAATATGGTATATGAGGGAGCTTACGGTGCTTTTTCCTTTTGTGCCGGTAATGCCGATTATCTGCTCGCGGTAAACCTCAAAGAAAACTTGTGTTTCCGAGATAATACGGCATTTCAGCTCCTTTGGCTGTTTGTTGAGAACGATGCCGGGGCTTTTGAAAACCATATCAAAATCGTCAAGGCAGTCCTGATAATTTTCACCGCAGATAAGCTTTACATCATCGGGGAGATTATTTGCCTCACGGTCAATATTGTTAAGATCAGAAATGGCAATTTCCGAGGGGGAGCAGTATTTTTTCAGTATATTATAAGTCGATTTTCCCTCTCTGCCAAATCCGAGAATACACACCGATTTGCCATCGGTGTAACTTTTTATATATTCAATAAATTTATTTGTACTCAAAGAAGTCGCTCCATTTCATTTTTTAATAATTCTGCAAATTCTTCGGGGAGAAGATTTGTTTCGCTGTATTTTTCGCAGTATTCTTTGTTTTTGCTGTCAATAAGCTCAGGCTGATATGCTCCCATATCCACGTATTTCTTGAAAAGATAGGGCATATCTCCGCCGTTTTTGAGGATATTTCTCACCGCAAGTGATACTGCAAGATTAACCTCGTCAATACTTCCCACGCACTCAAAGGGCTTATGCTCAGATTTACCGATAAGCTCGATGAAATAGTTTTCCATATTCACATCATTGAGCATATCTTTCCCGAAGATATCAGCAAGTTCATCGGGAGAGAGGAACGGAGAGAGAATAAGCGCCACGAAAAGGCATTTAGGGCAATCACCGCACCATATATCCGGTGAAACTTTGCTTCCTAAATTACAGCTTCTGAATACAGGGAGATATTTTTTGTGACTGACAAACATTTTCGCAATCTGAAATTCCGAAAGGGGACGCAGGAAGCTGAAATAGTATACCCCTGTACCGAGATATTTTTCCTCATAGCTGTGGAAATCCTGCTCAAACTCAAAGCTCTTGGAGTATTGGTGGTTAACATTCTGACCTGCAACGGTACTTTCATTTGCGCTGTCCTCGTTGGAGAGGACGATATATTTCAGACCATGTAAATACGCTGTAATCTCTGCTGAAAATGCTACAACAGAGGAAAAAGGTGTATGACCGTTGAGGTATCCCTGCTTGTTCAGTTCAACAAGAGAACGGTCAAATTTTCTTCCGGCAGTTATAAGCGTTTCATCGCTCAGCCCTGCCGCGCGTACTGTTCCCATTATGGAGTTTCGGCTGTTTATAGCGTAGCAGCGGCATTTCATATCTGCTTGTGTTAATGTTTCGAGGGTGAGGGCGGAATCCTTTCCTCCGCCTATTGGCACAAGGCAGCCCATGAGAGGTTTACGCTCTGCAGCTGCTGTACAGCTGAATTTTCCCACAGGTTGAATATCTACAAAGGATTTCATATCAGCGTCGATACCGTTAATGTAGAAAAATTCGCCAAGTCCCAGAAAATAAAGCTTTTTCCACCATTGTACCTGTTCATCCGAAAGCTCTCCGCACTCAACGCGCATAACAGGTGAACAAGTGGCTTTCCAGTAGCTCACAGCCTCAGCCATACCGAGGGAAAATGCAAGACGTTCAAAGGTCAGATCATTTTTTACGGAGATGTCAGCGGGCTTCGGGAAAATCCATGAGGGAGTGAACTCCGCAAGTCCGTCGATTGAAAAGGTATAGCCTACCTCAACAGTATCTGCGGTTTCTTCAATTATGTAATTCTTGTAGGTGAATACAGGGAAATCCTGCCTGAAATTATTATATTTATTCATTTGCACTCCTTTGTGTCAGGACATATATGGGCTGATATCGTATCAGCCTGCCATAATCAGGTATTTTCTTGTGTAAGCTTTTCATAGTGCTTTTTCAGAAGCTCATATGTTTCCTGCGATAGGTCGTGTTCAATTTTGCAGGCGTCCTCAAGTGCCTGATCTTTTTTAACTCCCAGATAAATAAAGAAAGCTGAAAGTATATTATGACGCTCAAAAATTTTTTCTGCTATTACTCTGCCCTCATCGGTAAGGGTAATATGGTTATCGCTGTTTACATCAACAAGCTTTTCGTCTTTCATCTTTTTCAGGATAATTGACACAGTAGGACGAGAATATCCCAAATATGAGCAAATATCTATAGCATGAACGTCCGGCTGAGCCTTTGACAGTATCAGTATAGTTTCAAGATAATTTTCAATTGCTTCTGTAATAGCCATTTTTTCGCTCCTTTAGAAGTATATTTAAAAAACGCCGCACTAATTCCATCTAATGATTTTGCCCATTGTCTGCTTGCATATTTTCCGCAAGCTCCGTGCGGTGTTGTCTGTGTATGGCAGCTTTTAAAAACTACGGATAGCTTAGTTTCGCTTGTGTCTGTTTTTATAGTTGCCGAATGTAAGTATATTATAACACGTTCAGGCAAAAATTACAAGTGCCTGCGAGTAATATTTTACATATGTTCCGCCGCGGCAGACGAATTTATCTGCCAGTGCCGCCCTGCTTCATATAGTCGTCAAACACCTTGAAAATATCGGGGTGAGCCTTTTTTGTACGGACAGGCTTCAGCTCCTCATCGGTAAAACAATGAGAGGAGCTTCCTACAGCGCATATTTCTCCGGTATCTGAATTTTTGAGCGTATATGTAACGTGAAGTGATACACCGTTGAATTTGGTTATAGTCAGCTCTACGGAAAAGGGATCCTCAAATCTCAACGGGTGCTTGTAGGAACATTCCACAGAGAGAACAGGCATAAGCAGCCCGCGGCTTTCCATTTCGGAAAAGGGGAAGCCTGCCTGCTGGAGAAAATCAACGCGTGTTTCCTCAAATATGCGGATATAATTTGAATGGTGCATAATTCCCATTTTGTCTGTTTCGTAATAATACACACGGCGGCTGTATGGTTTGATCATTATAATTTTTCCTTTCTTAATGTAATCACTTAATCTTATAAATCGTGATATTTCTTTCTGAATTCTTTTGGGGTATAGCCTGTTACCTGCCTGAAAGTGGAGATAAAGGCGCTTTGTGAGGAAAATCCCAGAGAAAGTGAGATTTCCAGAAAGCTCAGTTCGGAATTCATAATCATATTTTTGGCAACGCTTATTTTTGTGTTGATGATATATCTGCGAAAGCTTGTACCTGTTTCCTTGATAAACAGCTTTGATAGATATGTGGGATCAATTTTCAGGTGCTCCGCCACGGAAACAACGGTGAGCTTTTCGGCAAGGTGGTTGTAGATATAGTCAATACATTTTCTGATATGTATGGAGGTAGCGTTATTCTTTCTGATTTCCCTCATTCGTTCTGAAAAATCCACGAACATTTCGCCCAGCATATCAATCATTTCATTGACAGAGGTGCATTTGTCCGCTTTTCTTATGTAGATATCGCTTAGGGTATAAGCAACATCGTGATTCATACCGTCCATAATACATATCCGCGAGGTCATAGCCACGGCGATTATAAAATGGTAGCGCGTGTTTCTTACAGGATCATCTGAGAGAATACCTTTTCCCTCAGAAAAATTCACCTTTATTCTTTCCTCAAAATTGCGTTTTACCTGTTCAGTATCACCTACGCTTACTGCGTGGTAGTGGTTGAATTCTCTGTCAAAGGAAGTCCGTTTGAAATGCTCCTCGTGCTGTATGTACAGTCGGTAATTGAGGTCGCGGCTGGTATTCATAGTATCACCCCGTTTTCAATCTGATGTGAGTTTATGATAATTATTACCCTTAATAATTATACCATATTTCTGAAAGAAATGCCATAGTTTTGATATAATTTTCAGAAATAATCTTGTATAATATATTCGTAACAAAAAAATAAGGAGGATATACATTATGGCTCAGACATATGACCTTACTAAAGGGAAAACTACCCCCATAATATTAAAATTCTTTTTTCCTATGCTGCTGACCAATATGCTGCAGCAGGTTTATACAATAGCCGATACTATGATTGTTGGCAAGGGACTTGGCGATGATCCTCTTGCGGCTGTTGGTAATATGTCCTCACTGACATTTTTCATCATCGGTTTTTCTATGGGACTTACCAACGGCTTTTCTGTCAGCATTGCACAGGACTATGGAGCAAAGAATATAAATCAGCTCCGCAGATCTGTGGCGGCGTCAATAATGCTTTCAGGTATTATAACGGTAATTCTTACAGCAATAAGTGTGATATTCCTACGCCCTGTACTGGTGCTTTTGCAGACGTCAGATATTATTATGTCGGACAGCCTCTTATACGGATATATTATCTTTGGCGGACTTTTCACAACTATCGCATACAATCTCTGTGCGAGTATACTCCGCGCACTTGGTGACAGTAAAACACCATTTATAGCAATTGTTGTTTCAACTGTCTTCAATATAGTTTTCAATTGGGTGTCAATCTACATTTTCCATATGGGAGTAGAGGGACCTGCCGCTGTAACCATTCTTTCGCAGATCATCTCTGCCGCTATATGTTATGCAAAGCTGCGTAAAATCGAAGCTATCAGACTTTCCGCCGAGCATTTCAGAGATAATTTCAGAATATCTCTTGACCTGCTGAAAAACGGCATACCCATGGCGATCATGAATTCCATTACAGCTGTAGGTTGTATGACTGTACAATATTTCGTAAACGAAATGGGAGTAGCCTTCACATCGGCATTTTCCGCTTGCAGCAAGTATATCAACCTGTTCATACAGCCTGCCTGCACAGCAGGAATTACAATGTCCTCGTTTACAAGTCAGAACTTTGGTGCAAAGAAATATGACAGAATTGCAGAAGGATTTAAGGTATGCATGGCAATAGCCCTGATCACATACGTTGTTTTCGGTGCTGTTATGGTACTTTTCCCACGTTTTCTTGCCTCTCTTATGCTCAACGGAGAACAGCAGATTGAGCTTGCTATGGGATATCTTGTCAGATGCGGACTTACAAAATTTGCTGTTGACTTCCTGTTTGTAGTGCGAAGCGGCTGTCAGGGCTTAGGTAAGCCGTTGTTCCCTATGATTTCAGGCATTGTGGAAATGGTAATGCGTGTTGCTGTTATCGTTATATTTACAGAGAAGATAGGCTTCAATACAACGGCATATGCTGAAATGGCAGCATGGGCAGGCGCTCTGTTGATTAATGCGGTAGCTTTCGGAGTGTTTCTCCGCCGTTATCTCAAAGCTGACAAAAACCGGAAATTCAACGAATCAGCTAATACGATATGTGCTGCGGCAGGTTGTTCACGATAGTAATAGCCTCTGTTATTGCTTCATAGGCTGAAATGTGGTGCAATAAAACCCCATATATATTAGGGCATCTCTAAAAACCCCTTTTGAGAAAAAACAGTTATGCACGTCATCTGCTTCGTCAACCTCCCTTGGAGTGCGACAGCACGCCTTCGGTAGGTTTCCTTGCAGCTGCCGCACCTATCTGTTTTTTCTTTAATCAAACGGGTTTTTAGAGATGCCCATTATTCAAGGGTATCGTTTTTGCGGTATCCTTGAAATTTTTTTGAAATATCTTGCTGCCTTGCAATTCTTTCATTGCCGTGATATAATATAGTTAATGTATAATTGGTAAGGCAATAGCGAAAAAAGGAGAATTAATAAAATGATATATACAGTAACATTAAATCCTGCGGTTGACTATGTTGCGGACTGCGGCGAAATAAAAACGGGAGCTGTAAACCGTCTTGGCGCAGGTGAGATTTTTTTCGGTGGTAAGGGTATTAATGTGTCATTCGTCCTCCGTGAGCTTGGAATACCCTCGAAAGCTCTTGGCTTTGTGGCAGGCTTCACAGGAGAGGCTATCGAAAAAGGTATTTCCCAAAAAGGAATTGATACGGATTTTGTTCATCTTGACAGCGGCTTCTCGCGTATAAATATAAAGCTTCGTTCGGGACTTCCTGCTGAAACGGAGCTGAACGGTCAGGGGCCGCATATTCCACAGGATAAGGCGGAGGAGCTTTTTTGCCGACTTGACAATATCTCAGATGGTGATACCATTGTTCTTGCAGGAAGCATACCTGCCTCACTTTCGGCAGATATTTATGAAAAAATTCTTGCACATCTGCATGGGAGAAATATCCGCGCTGTAGTTGACGCTTCGGGGGATCTTCTCCTTAACGTGCTGAAATACAAGCCGTTTCTGGTTAAGCCGAATAATATCGAGCTGGGTGAGCTTTTCGGTGCTGTAATAGATACTCCTGAAAAGGCGGCGGAATATGCGTTAAGGCTGAAAAAAATGGGAGCTGTAAATGTTCTTGTTTCGATGGGTGAGCAAGGAGCTGTCCTCATTGATGAAGCTGAAAAAGTATACGTAAATAAGGCGTATAGCGGTACTGTTAAAAATACTGTTGGCGCAGGTGATTCAATGGTTGCAGGTTTTATTGCAGGCTATGAAAAAGATGGTTATGAATACGCTCTGCGTCTTGGTACAGCCTGCGGAGGAGCAACGGCTTTTTCCGAGGGGCTTGCGTCATCGAATGAAATCTATGCTCTTTTAGGGGAAGAATAAGCTATGGTCGTTGAATATAATTCCTGCCGTTTGTGTCCCAGAAAATGCGGCGTGAATCGCAGTAAGTCAACAGGCTTTTGTGGTATGGGAGCTGAAATAAAGGCGGCGAAGGCAACTCTGCATCAATGGGAGGAGCCGTGTATATCCTACAAAAATGGTGCAGGAACGATATTTTTTTCGGGATGCAGTCTGCGGTGTGTGTACTGTCAGAATAGTGAAATAAGCAATAACGGTTTCGGTGAGGTCATAACTGTGGAAAGGCTCTGCGATATCTTCCTTTCTTTGCAGGACAGGGGAGCTGATAATATTGAGCTTGTGACGCCCACACATTTTATACCTGATATTATTTCTGCTCTTGACAGGGTGAAAAGTAAGCTGGATATCCCTGTTGTGTACAACTGCGGCGGCTATGAGCTGACGGAAACAATTAAACGGCTTGAAGGCTATATTGACGTTTATTTACCTGATATAAAATATTTTTCTCCAGATATCTCTGCAAAATATTCATCAGCTCCCGATTATTTTCAGTATGCTTCTTCTGCCGTCCTTGAAATGATACGACAGGCAGGTAAGCTTCAATACAACAATAGCGGTGGACTTGTAAAAGGTACAGTAATACGTCATCTCGTCCTGCCGTCCTGCCGTCACGACAGTATAAAAATAATGGACTGGATAGCAGAAAATACCAATTCTGACAGCCACCTTGTGAGTATTATGAGCCAATACACTCCATTTGAGTTTATTTCGGCGGATTATCCTGAGCTTAAACGGCGCGTCACAAAAATGGAGTATAATTCTGTAGTACGGCACGCGGAAAGTCTTGGTATAAATGGCTTTACTCAGGATATTTCTTCTTCACGGGAGGAATATCTGCCCCTGTTTGATCTGGAGGGAATAAGACCATAGCTGTCAGTTATTTGCTTCGGTATAACATTGACTTAGTTAAGAGAATTTAATTTTAATTTAAGCGGATTTAATCTTGATTTTTTCAAAAATATATGCTATAATAAAGAAAAAAAGCTTCCGAAATCAGTTTTTACAATCTGATAAGGTTAATTGTTAATTAAAATAAGGAGTTAATTGCTATGAGGAACTATATTAAAAAATCCTTAACTTTTATTTCTGCGGCTGTGACTTCTCTTTCCCTTGTAAGTAGTCTGCCTGCTGTAACTGCTGCTGATTCTGCGGTACAGAAATATGAGTTTGAAGATGGTCAGACAAGCGGCGGATCAATTTATATGGGGGTAGAGGATATCCCCTCCGATAAGATGCCGGAAAATGCGGATTTTTCAGGATTTTCAGGCGATGGCTTCGCTTATATTGACCAGAAAGGCACAACTCTCTCCGTTGAAGTTGATGTGCCTGAAGCCGGTCTTTATGAGCTGGGTATCTGTTACTGCGAACCAAGCGATCCCAACAAAAAGGTGCAGTATCTCAATGTAAACGGCGTCAATCAGGGCGAAGTAAGCTTCCCATATAATACATCATTTGAGGAAACATCAGGCGGTGTTGTAAATCTCAAAAAGGGTAAGAATACAATTGAACTGAAAGCGTACTGGGGCTATACCTATTACGACTACCTTACTCTGAAGCCTGCGGATGAAAGCCTTACAACACTTTCACCTACAAGAACGCTGTCAAATCCCAATGCTTCTGATTCTGCAAAAAGACTGTATAACTACCTCTGTGATACCTATGGCAACCATATTATTTCAGGTCAGCAGGAGTACTGCGGATCTCACAATTACAATTCATGGAATGATCCTGACACATACATCAAGGACAACGAGGCGGAGTTTGAATATATTATGGAGCAGACAGGAGAAATGCCTGCTATTCGTGGTATTGACTTCCTTGCCTATAATACTACATCCGACTGGAGAGATAACGCTCCCGAAAGATGTATTGAGTGGACTAATAAGTATAAGGGCATTGCTACAGTAACATGGCATTGGAACGTTCCCTGTGAGGAGGGCAGCACGGAAACTGCTTTCTACGTTGAATCTGCCAGCGCAACATATACAACTTTCAGTATATCAAAGGCGCTGACTGAGGGAACATGGGAAAATGAAGTTCTTATGGCTGATATTGACTTAATTGCAAAGGAGCTTACAAAGCTTAAAGAAGCCGATGTTCCGATTTTATGGCGACCTCTCCACGAGGCTGAGGGCGCATGGTTCTGGTGGGGAGCAGAAGGTCCTGAACCATGCAAGGAGCTTTATCGTTTGCTTTATGACAAGCTGACAAATGAATACGGACTTGACAACCTTATCTGGACATGGACAAGTTATACATTCCCCACATCTCCTGCCTGGTATCCCGGTGACGATGTTGTTGATCTTGTGGGATATGACAAGTATAATGCAGTTGATGGTATGCCAAATTTAAGCTCTATTTCATCTACATTTTACAGCCTTGTTCAGAGTACAGACGGTGAAAAAATGGTGGCAATGACTGAGAATGACAGTATTCCCTCCCTTGAAAATTTGGTTAACGACAAAGCTGCATGGCTTTATTTCTGCCCATGGTATATGAATTATCTTACAAGCGAGCAGAATAATCCCGTAGAAAATCTGGTGGAAATTTATCAGAGTGAGTATTGCATAACTCTTGACGAGCTGCCTGACCTTAAAACTTATCCAATCACAGAGGGCGGAAAGCCTGTAGAAAAGCCAACAACGCCTCCTGTCACAACCACATTAAATCCAGTAAAACCTGTTGTTACAACTACAGCAGCTGTAGTTGGTGATATACTTTACGGCGACGCTAATTGTGATGATGTTGTTACAATGGCTGATGCGGCAGCTATATTCCAGTCAATCGGCAATCCTGACAAGTACAGCTTATCAGCTAATGGCGCGCTTAACGCTGATTGCTCTGAGCCCGGAAGCGGCATAACAGCTGCTGATGCAATTGCAGTACAGAAATACACAGCAAAGCAGATAGCGGCACTTCCTGATACCAATCCCTGAAACAACAGTAGACAAATCTAATGGCGTAAATGCCGTATGTCATCGTTGGACATCCTCACCATACGGCAGTATGCTTTCGTCGTCCGCCTTGACATACATCAGGGCATCTCTAAAAACTCCCTTTTGAGAAAAAACAGCTATGCACGACATCTGCTTTTTCTTTAATCAAACGGGTTTTTAGAGATGCCCTTAATTTAAAGCGTTTATACAAACACCGTTATTGATTATAGCATATAATTACAAAAAATCAATGATATCTAAAAAAATGTAACAAACACTATAAATCGCTTATATGGTCACACCAACCAAATCGGCTATATTTCGATACAAAAAGCGTTACCTCTCAGTTTGAGCGGTAACGCTTTTTACATTATGCCATCTCAAATAATACTGTTTTAATAAATATACAGTTACGTATATTATTTGCTTTTGGGCAATACCACCGTAACAGCAGTACCCTTATTTTCTTCACTTTGAATTGAAATTTTACCGCCGTGATACTGAACAGAATGTTTAACGATAGAAAGTCCTAAACCTGTTCCGCCTGATTTTTTTGAGTGACTCTTATCCACACGATAAAAGCGTTCGAAAATTCTTGTATGATGTTCAGTCGCAATACCTATTCCATTATCGGAAACCATAAGCATTACTTCTTTTTCTGTCTCTGAGATATTTACCTCAACCTTACCGCCATCAGGAGTATACTTAATTCCGTTATCGCAAAGATTGTAGATAACTTCAAAAAGTAAGTGCTTTACGCCGTAAACATTTCCGCTGTTGCCCGATACGGAAAGAGTTATATCCTTTTTATCTGCACTGTCACGGAGAATTCCGCAAACTTCATTTGCTGTTGCATAGAGCGAAACATTTTCCTTTGGAAGTTCTGTCTGCTCGTCAAGCTGTGAAAGCCCTATGATGTCCTCTACAAGCGTTACAAGCCGTGTTGCTTCCTCACGGATATGACCTACAAATCGTGGCATATCCTCAGGCTTTACAAGCCCGTTTTCCATAAGCTCTGCACTACCCGTAATGGTCTGAAGCGGGGTTTTAAGTTCATGTGAAACATTTGCTGTAAACTCTCTGCGAAGTCGTTCAGCATCAGCCTGTTCTGTTATATCAAATGCAAGGACAACAGCGCCGACAGTTTCGCCGTCCGTGTCAATACGGCTTATGTCAAACTGATATTCCTTATCATTAAGATTTGCACGAATTTCAGAATGTCCGTCTGTAAGCGCCTTTTCAATAGCAGAAATTATTTCGTGTCTGCGGTTTATTGTCAGAAACTCTTTTCCCACACACTTTTTATCTGTAGCGAAAATAGCAGTTGCCGCAGAGTTTATAGTAAGA
>JAGAMB010000059.1 GCA_017624895.1 Ruminococcus sp.
CGAGCAGAATTTCGTATATGACAGATATCAGTTGCAAGGCGATAAACCGCAGTAATACTTGATGTATTGCAAGGTTTGGCAACGCAGCAAATGATATTTGTCATAGAAATTATGCCGTGAGGGAGGTTTTTAGAGGTGACCAGATATTAATGAATTTATACCGCAGCCTTGCCCGAATTTTTAGCCGAAGCCTTATTATCGGGAATACTAACCTTTTCAATATCTGCGCCCAGCTTACGGAGCTTGCCCTCCATACAGTCGTAGCCGCGCTCAATATGGAATATATCTTCAATTTCTGTAACTCCTGAAGCTGCAAGACCTGCTATGATAAGCGCCGCACCAGCGCGCAGGTCACAAGCCTTTACGGGAGCGCCCATGAGCTTTCCTGTACCCTCAATAAGCGCAACCTTGCCGTTTACAGTAATATCTGCGCCCATGCGTCTTAATTCGTCAACATAGCCGAAACGCTGATCCCAGATATTTTCGGTAATAATGCTTGTACCATCTGCAAGAGTGAGGAGAGTTGCAATCTGTGACTGCATATCTGTTGGAAATCCCGGATGAGGAGCTGTCTTGATGTTGGCTTTTACGAGAGGGCCGTCAACCCATACTCTTATGCTGTCATCATACTGCTCTATATTCACGCCGATTTTTTCCATCTTCTTTGTAATTGATTCAAGATGCTTTGGAATAACGTTTTTTATAATCGCGTCACCCTTTGTTGCAGCAATAGCCGCCATAAATGTACCTGCCTCGATCTGGTCGGGGATAACGGCATATGTTGTGCCGCGGAGTTTTTCAACTCCTCTGATTTTGATAACATCAGTTCCAGCACCCATAATATTTGCACCCATAGAGTTGAGGAAATTTGCAAGATCAACGATATGAGGCTCTTTTGCCGCATTTTCTATAACAGTAAGTCCCTCTGCCTTAACAGCGGCAAGCATAGCGTTCATAGTAGCGCCGACTGTTACAACATCGAAAAATATGGGATTTCCGCAGAGCTTATCGGCTGTCAGGTCAATCATACCCTGAGAGAGGGTATAATTTGCACCGAGAGCAGAAAATGCCTTTAAATGCTGGTCAATGGGACGGTCACCGAGAGGGCATCCGCCCGGCATTGATACTCTTGCCTTGTTGAATTTTCCAAGCAAAGCTCCGAGGAAATAGTAAGAAGCTCTCATTTTTCTTGCTGTTTCGTAGGGAACACAGAAGCTGTAAATAGGTGTGGGATCAATACGGTAAGTATTATTCCCCAGCTCATCTATGACTGCGCCCATTTCACGGAGTATACGCAGGCATATATTAACATCGCTGATTGTTGGTACATTTTCAATAACGCAGGGTTCATCTGAAAGTATGACAGCAGGAAGTATAGCAACAGCGGCATTTTTTGCTCCGCTTATCACAACCTCGCCTGTAAGACGGCGGCCGCCTTTTATCACAAACTTATCCACTTTATTCTCTCCTTAAATTACGGGACAAAAGCCTCCCGTTAAATCTTTTATTCTGCTTCTGCTGCTGTTTCTTCTTCTGTGATTTCTTCTGTTTCTTCTTCTGTATTTTCCGATTCTGTTTCTGTTACAGCCTCAGCTTCAGTGGAGCTTTCTGTTTCTGTCTCCTCTGCATCATCTGCGCTGTAGTCGGAAATATACCACTTTATTTCGCTTCCGTCATATTCTTCAATGGTAACAGATTCCATAATAACGTCCTCAACAGGCTTATCACTTTCATCTGTTTCAACGCCCTGTATCTCAAAAATTATATCAAGACCGTCAATAACCTGACCGAAAACTGTATATGAGCCGTCAAGGAAGGGAGTGCCGCCCTGTGTGCTGTAGATATCCTTGACTGTATCGCGGAATTTATAGCCGCTTGCTTCAAGGCTGCCGAAGCTCTCATCGTCGTAAACCTCGCCTGTAACGATATAGAACTGGCTGCCGTTTGTAGCTGTTGAGCCTGAGTTTGCATAAGCAACAGCACCTGCTGCATGGATAAGATTGTAATACTTACCGCCGTCAAAGGAGCCGCCCCATGTGGACTCTCCGCCCATACCTGTACCCTGAGGATCACCGCCCTGTATCATAAAGTCCTGAATGATACGGTGGAATGTAAGACCGTCGTAGTATCCGCTTTTAGCAAGCTCAACGAAATTTTCAACGCCCTTTGGAGAAGCTTCAGGGAAAAGTCTGAATTTAACTGTTCCGTAGTCCTTGAAGTTGATAACAACGATTTCGTCGCCCTCCTCAGGAGCAGTAAAGTTCAGGGGAACAGCGTCGAGGGGATCGTCATAGTCGTAATCGCTGAGATACCACTTTATTTCCTCGCCGTTATACTTTGTAAGCTTAACGGATTCCATAACAACATCTTCAAGGGGCTTATCGCTTGCGTCAGTAGCAGTATACTGAATTTTGAAGATAACGTCCAGACCGTCAATAACCTGTCCGAAAACAGTATAATTTCCGTCAAGGAAAGGAGTACCGCCTGCCTGCTTGTAAATAGCTTTCTGGTTGTCAGTAAGCGAATATCCTAAGGATTCGAAATTAGCAAGCATTTCGTCTGTAATTACCTGGTCGCCTGTTACAATATAGAACTGGCTGCCGTTTGTAGCTGTTGAGCCTGAGTTTGCATAGGCAAGAGCGCCTGTTACATGAGCGAGGGCAGGATTTGTACCGCCGTCGAACTTACCGCCCCATACAGATTCGCCGCCTGTACCGTTGCCGTTGGGATCGCCGCCCTGTATCATAAAGTCCTGAATGATACGGTGGAATGTAAGACCGTCATAGTAGCCCTTTTCTACAAGCTGTGTGAAGTTATCGCAGGCTGTAGCCGCATATTCCGGGAAAAGTCTGATTTTTACAGTACCGTAGTCCTTGAAGTTGATCTCTACGATAGTATCGCCGTTTTCGGGAGCAGTATAGTTCATAATCTCCACATTTTCGGCAGGCTTGCTCTCTGTTTCTGACTGCGAGGACTCGCCTATAATTGTCTTTGATGTATCAGTATCAGATGTGAGTGTTTTTCCGCAGGCTGTGAGCATAGAAGCGGCAGTAATTCCGCAAACAGCGACAGCGAGAAATTTTTTATTCATAAGTCATACCTCTTTTCAACAGGTCTTATTTGTCAAATGTGATTGAATTATCGTTATAATACCAATCCCTAAAACAACAGTAGACAAATCTAATGGCATAAATACTGTCTGTCGTCGTTGTCCTCCTCACCATACGGCAGTATGCTTTCGTCGTCCGCCTTGACATACAGCACTTCTGCTCATCATCTTTGTCTACTAACATTTTAGGGATTGGTATAAAGACAGCACAAAGCTGACGGATACAGATCCGCTAACTAATTCATTATACAACATATAAGGGCTTTTGTAAATAGTTTCGGCATATTTTTGGTAAATATATATGATACGTCAATGCCAAATAATGAGAAATACGTTTATTTTTCTGCTGTATACACATCAATTTTCACAGAATTAATCATAATATCTTCTTTGGGTATCTTATATATACCGTTATTTTCAGCGTCGAGGGAGGCGAGAGCCTCTACAACATCAAGTCCCTCGTAGGTCTGACCGATAACTGTGAGCTGCTGTGAAAAGTTGGGGATACCGCCGTTTTCAGCAAAGGCTTCACCGAGGGTTTTGTTGTCGGAAGCGTCCATAAGCTGTTTTTTTGTTTCCTCGTCAAATTCGATGGTATTGATGATAGCGAAGCGGCTGCCGTTGTAATAAGTACCGCCGCCGAAAAGTTTTTCTTTGAATGAACGGTCAACAGTAGTATTCATAGAGCAGATTGCGCCCTTGAAAGGCCATAGATCCTGATGAAGCTCGCGCTGGACAAGCTCTCTTTCAACGTCATAGCCCTCCGGCATTTCGCCGTTTTTCAGCTTGCTTCCTGCGGCGGAATATGCACCGCTGTCGGAGTTGAAAACATATGTGCCGTCATAGTAGCCCATTTCAGCCAGTTCTGTGAAATTTTTCACAGCATTGGGGGATTGTTCCGGATAGAGGACGAAGCGAAATTCGCCGAGGGATGTATCGACTATAGCGATAGTATCGCCGTCCTTTGGCGGTTCAAGCTGAATAAGCTTCATAGTATCGGAGTTTATTTCGATATAATTATTATTTTCGGTCTGCTGAGTACGCGCGTAGAGCAGAAAAACTGTAAGCGCACCGGTGATAATAGTCAGCACAATAAAAAATTTTGCGAGTCCTTTGTTTTTTTTCATTTTCATTCGTTCCTTTTTGCATTATTACTCATTATATATTATAACACTATTCCGGCAAAATTGTCAAGAGTTTCAGCATCGTGTCTGGACAGCGAATGTAGATTTGCGCAGGGACTTCCTTTGACTGCCAAAGGCAGCCCTGTTACTCCTACAGACAGAAACATTGACAAAATATTATCAATGTTTGTGTATCTATACAATGTTTAGGGAAAAAAATCACAAAATCTTGAAATGTTCATAATTATATGGTATAATAAAATCATAATTAAGCTTCCAAAGAAAAATAAAATCAATTGGAGAGCAATATCATCTATCACAATACATAAATCAAAAAGGTGGGGTTTTTATGGCTAACATCAAAGGCGGAAAAAAAATTGCTGTTCTCGGCGCAGGAAATGTAGGTGCAACTTGTGCATACACATTTGCCGTTGCAGGAACCTGCTCTGATATTGTCCTTATTGATATAAATAAGGAAAAGGCAAAGGGCGAGGCTATGGACATTCGTCAGGGCGTTTCATTCAGCCATAATGTTGAGGTTCTTGACGGTACCTATGATGACGCAGCAGGTGCGGATATTGTTGTTGTAACACTCGGTCTTGCACGTAAGCCCGGACAGACAAGAATTGATCTTGCACAGGCAAATGTGAATATCATCAAGGATGTTATGCCAAAGGTGGCAGCTGCTGCCCCTGACGCTATATATATCGTTGTCAGCAATCCCGTTGACATTATTACCTATGCTATTCTTAAATGTACAAACCTGAAGCCGGAACAGGTAATCGGTTCCGGTACTGCTCTTGATACTTCAAGACTTCGTTCAAGCATTGCCGACCATCTGGATATCAGCCCTAACAGCGTACATGCCTATGTTTTCGGTGAGCATGGCGATACATCAATGATACCATGGTCACTTACAACAATTGCGGGAAGCTCTATGGAGCAGTATTGCGCAGAACAGGATCATCTTGAAATAGACGAAGATGAGATCATCGAGGAGGTGCGCAAGGCAGGGAGCGAGGTTATCAAGCGCAAGGGTGCTACATTCTACGCTATCGCCCTTACTATAAACAAGCTTTGCGACGATGTTCTCCGCGATTCAAACAATATCCGTACAATATCATTCTTCATGGACGGAAAATACGGCATAAGCGATGTATGCCTGAGTCTGCCTGCTGTAGTTGGCGGACGGGGCATAATAAAGAAAATCTACCCAAATATGACTGAACCTGAGATAGGCAAGCTTCGTGCAAGTGCAGAGGCTCTTAAAAAGGTTATTTCAAGCCTTGATATGAATTAAGCTTTAATGCATATCGCCTATTTTACGTTATTTGGTGCAAGGGCGAGCATTGCTCGCCCTTTAATTAAATCAGAGGAAGAAATAATATGAGCTTAAATAATACTCCCTCAGGGGAAAGAATACACATCGGATTTTTCGGCAGGAGAAATGCAGGAAAATCATCTCTTGTAAATGCTGTGACAGGGCAGGAATTGTCAGTTGTTTCCGACGTTAAGGGAACAACTACCGATCCCGTTTATAAGGCAATGGAGCTGCTCCCTCTTGGTGCGGTGGAGATAATCGACACACCGGGATACGACGACGAGGGAATGTTGGGGGAACTCCGCGTTAAAAAAACCCGTCAGATACTTGCAAAAACGGATATTGCCGTTCTTGTGGCGGATATATCCGCAGGTATGGGCGATTGCGAAAAAGAGCTTGTACAGCTTTTCAAGGAAAGGGATATCCCCTGTATTATCGTCTATAACAAGGCGGATCTGAGCGACAGGGAGATAAATTCAGATAATGAAATAACCGTATCTGCAAGGGATAAAAAGAATATACACGAATTGAAAGAAAAGATTGCGGCTTTGGCTGAAAAATGCGGCAATGAACGTCGTATTATCGGGGATCTGCTCAATGCAGGTGATATGGTGGTGCTTGTTACTCCCATAGACGAATCAGCTCCAAAGGGAAGAATGATTTTGCCGCAGGTTCAGACGCTCAGGGATATTCTTGACGCTGACGCGATTGCAGTATTTTCAAAGCCGGAACAGCTTTCGCAAACGCTGAAAAAGCTCTCTGCACCGCCGAAAATGGTGGTTACGGACTCTCAGGTGTTCGGCAGGGTAAATGAGATAGTTCCCGAAGATGTTCCCCTTACGTCGTTTTCAATTCTTATGGCGAGATATAAGGGATTTCTCGATACGGCGGTAAAAGGTGCGGCGGCGATTGACAGCCTTAAAGATGGCGACAAAATTCTCATATCCGAGGGCTGTACCCATCACCGTCAATGCGGCGATATAGGCAGCGTAAAACTGCCGAATATGCTGAAAAAGCACACGGGGAAAAATTTTGAAATTGTCCTTAGCTCAGGACGGGATTTTCCTGAGGATTTGACGGAATATGCCCTTGTAATCCATTGCGGCGGCTGTATGCTCAACGAAAAAGAGGTTGCATACCGCAGAAAGCTTGCGGAAATGCAGGGTGTGCCGTTCACCAATTACGGCACAGCATTGGCGAAATTCAGCGGTATTCTGGAAAGAAGCATTGCTCCAATTAGTAATGCGTAATTGAGCAACGCTTTGCGTTGCAGCGATTAGCCTTTAGCTTATAGCTGTTAGCTTTTCATCGGTTTTGGAATTGTAAAAAAGCTAATGGCTAATAGCTAACAGCTAACGGCTCAAAAGGAGAAATTATGAAAAAACGATTGCCATATATAATAATCCTCGTTCTGCTGATTGCAGTAGAGGTAATAATTGCCCTTACACAGCACGGCAACTGGCTGAGATACTACGGCGGAGATGTTATCGTTGTATGGGCGGTTTACTGCCTTGTACAAGCAATAATCGGCGGTAAAAATCCGTATATCACCCACATCGGGGTAATGCTTTTTGCATTTCTGGTGGAGTTTTTGCAGTATATCCACATTGTTGATATTATCGGTCTGGGGGATATTGAGTTTTTCCGCACACTTATCGGGACAAGCTTTGCGGCGGAGGATCTGTTCTGTTATGCCCTCGGAACGGCTATAGGCATAGCAGGCTCGTTTATCTACAGCCAAGTGAAAAAATCAGAATAAATGCAAAAGAAAATGAATAAATATGCAATAGAAAGTGAATATTTTTCGATAAAATGAATATTTATTCCAAACCTATTGACATTATTTTTTAAAGGTGTATAATATAATTGTTGAAAAAATAAGGCATTGCCTTTTTAATGGAGGTCTATAAAATGGATAAGAAAGATATTAAAAAAGTTGTACTTGCATACTCAGGCGGTCTTGATACTTCTATCATCATTCCGTGGCTGAAAGAGAACTACAATAACTGCGAGGTTATTGCTGTTTCCGGCGACGTTGGACAGGGTACAGAGCTTGACGGTCTTGAAGAAAAGGCTATCAAGACAGGCGCTTCAAAGCTCTATATCGAGGACTTAAAGGAAGAATTTATTCAGGAATACGTTTATCCCACAGTTCAGGCTGGCGCTATCTACGAGAACAGATATATGCTCGGTACTTCCTTTGCTCGTCCTATCATTGCAAAGAGAATTGCTGAAATTGCTATTGCTGAGGGTGCAGACGCTATCTGCCACGGCTGTACAGGTAAGGGCAACGACCAGGTAAGATTTGAGCTTGCTATCAAGGCATTCGCTCCCGAAATGGCTATCATTGCTCCTTGGAGAGAATGGGATATCAAGAGCCGTGACGAGGAAATCGACTACGCTGAGGCTCACAACATTCCTCTTAAGATTAACAGAGAAACAAACTACTCCAAGGATAAGAACCTCTGGCACCTTTCACACGAGGGACTTGATCTTGAAGATCCTGCAAATGAGCCACAGTATGAGAAGCCCGGCTTCCTTGAAATGGGCGTATCTCCTCTCGAAGCTCCCGACAAGCCCACATATATCACACTCCACTTTGAAAAGGGTATCCCCACAATGCTTGACGGCAAGGAGCTTAACGGCGTAGAAATGGTATCTGCACTTAACAAGCTCGGCGGTGAGAACGGTATCGGTCTTGCTGACCTTGTTGAAAACCGTCTTGTTGGTATGAAGTCCAGAGGTGTTTATGAAACTCCCGGCGGTGCTATCCTCTACCACGCTCACGAAGTTCTTGAAACAATTTGTCTTGATAAGGAAACTGCAAGAATTAAGCAGTATCTCGGAATCAAGTTTGCTGATATCGTTTACAATGGTCAGTGGTATACTCCTCTCCGTGAAGCTATGACAGCTTTCGTTAACAAGACACAGGAAACTGTTACAGGTGACGTAAAGCTTAAGCTTTACAAGGGCAATATCATCAACGCAGGTGTAACTTCTCCTTATACTCTCTACGATGAGGAAGTTGCTACATTTGACGAGGATGAGGTTTACAATCAGGCTGATTCCGCAGGATTTATCAATCTCTTTGGTCTGCCTATCAAGGTTAAGGCTCAGCTTGACAAAAAGAGAAACAACAAGTAAGCACGTAGCACAGGCAGGCAGTTCACGTCGGCACTTAGCCCGTGCAGGCGGAGATTTTTTACGCTGTATGCGAAATACCGAATTGTAGGGACACGGCGTGCCGTGTCCGTGCATCCGACAATTTCAGGCAGGGGAGCCTTTCTCCTGCCTGTTGTAATTTGAATATGGAATATAAGAAAAGAAAACAAATTCGTTTAAAAGAATATGATTATTCTCAGAGTGGGTCGTATTTTATAACGATATGTACATATAACAGAGAAATGATTTTTGGCACAGTAGAAAATGGCGAAGTCAATTTATCTGAAATCGGGAAAATAGCTTTAGAAGAAATTTTAGAAACCAATAGAATAAGAAATAAATTTGGTGTTTTTATAAATGAATTTATTATAATGCCAAATCATATTCACATGATTATACAAATTGTGGGGACAGATTGTGCCATGTCCGCTAATGTTCAATATGAATCTTTTTCTAAACCGACAAAGCAATCTGTTCCAACTATTGTAAGGGCGTATAAATCTGCTGTAACGAAAAAAATACGAGAATACGAAAAAACAAATGTGTACATTCCATACAAAATATGGCAAGTAAGATATCACGACCATATAATAAGAAATAAAAAAGAATATAGTGTGTTTTCAAAATATATAGCAGAAAATCCGTGGAAATGGAAAGAAGATTGTTTTTACATTGATTAAGAATTATTTGATGTAGGGACAGGTTGTGCCGTGTTCGATTGAAAAAATGTGTACATTGATGATTTTAATAAATAAAACGATTTTCCTCAATATTAACAAATCAGGAAATCTTATGTGCGGACACGGCACGCCGTGTCCCTACATGATGATTTTTTAGGTGAAAAAATGTATATTTAGGAGGCGAAAACAATGGTGAAAATCAGGGTTATGACAATAGCCGATTTTGACGGTATTTGTGAGGTATGGAAAAATCACGAAGGCACAAATCCCGTTGATGACAGTGCAGAGGGATTTGCAAAGTATATCAGACGAAATCCCACAACAAGCTTTGTTGCCGAGGATAACGGAAAAATCGTTGGTACAATTCTTGCAGGTCACGACGGCAGACGAGGACTTTTTCACCATGTTTCGGTACTCCCCGAATATCAGAAGCAGGGCATTGGTAAAATGCTTGTTGACAATGCTATGGACGCTCTTGAAAAAGAGGGTATTACAAAGGTTCTGCTTGTGGTTTTCAAAGATAATGACAATGGCAACGCTTTTTGGGAGCATATAGGCTTTACCAAAAGAGATGATTTGTTCTACAGAAATAAAAGCATAAAATGTTTATCTTAATGTAGGGACACGGCGTGCCGTGTCCGATTGAAAAAATAAAATTGATATATGATATATCAAAATAATAATTCGCCCGAATATTTACAAATAAGGAAATCTTATGTGCGGACACGGCACGCCGTGTCCCTACATAATTTAATTTCTATATATTTGTCGTGAGGGGAATTACGCATTAAATTAAAGGAGAAATATTATGGCAGATATGATGTGGGCAGGAAGATTTTCAAAGCAGGTAGATGAAACCGTAAACGCTTTCAATTCTTCAATAGCCTTTGACGGCCGTATGTACCGTCACGATATACAGGGCAGTATCGCCCACGCAACAATGCTGGGTGACTGCGGGATTATCACAAAGGAGGACAGCCTTGAAATTATCGGCGGTCTTAAAGAAATCCTTGACGATATAGACAACGGCAGACTGGAGCTTGACCCAAATGCCGAGGATATTCATATGTTTGTTGAGGCTGAACTGACAAAGCGTCTTGGTGCGGTGGGAAAAAGACTTCACACCTCACGTTCAAGAAATGACCAGGTAGCAGTTGACCTCAGACTTTATCTCCGTGACGAAATAGCTGAAATTTCCGATATGGTGAAAAAGCTTATTTCCGCAATTATCGTTATGGCTAAGGAGCATACAGAAACAGTTATGCCCGGCTATACACACTTGCAGAGAGCCCAGCCCATAACATTTGCACATCACCTTATGGCTTATGTGTGGATGCTTCTCCGTGACCTTGAAAGATTGCAGGATGCCGCAAAGAGAATGAATTTCTGCCCTCTCGGCTGTGGAGCATTGGCAGGAACTACATATAAAACAAACCGCCAGCAGACTTCCGAATTGCTCGGATTTACTGCTCCCATGGAAAACAGCCTTGACGGTGTTTCTGACCGTGACTACTGCGTAGAGCTTAACTGTGCAATGTCACTTCTTATGACACATCTTTCACGTTTTTCCGAGGAAATAATTCTCTGGTGTTCATGGGAATTCAAATTCGTAGAGCTTGATGACGCATTTGCTACAGGTTCATCAATTATGCCCCAGAAGAAAAACCCCGATGTTACGGAGCTTATCCGCGGCAAGACAGGCAGAGTAAACGGAAATCTCGTAACTCTCCTTACAATGATGAAAGGACTCCCCCTTGCATATAACAAGGATATGCAGGAGGACAAGGAAGCTATTTTCGATACTATCGACAATGTAAAGCTTTGCGTTAAGACATTTACTCCCATGCTGTCAACAATGCGTGTACTTAAAGATAATATGCGCAATGCGGCTGCTAAGGGATTTATCAATGCTACGGACTGTGCTGACTATCTCGTTAAAAAGGGTATGCCTTTCCGTGACGCGTATAAAATTACAGGTACTCTCGTTGCTAAGTGTATCGCAAAGGGACTTACTCTTGAAACTCTGCCCCTTGAAGAATATGCAAAGATGACAGAGCTTTTCACCGAGGACGTTTACGAGGCTATCAGCCTTGACACCTGCGTCAAGGAGCGTAAGTCCTATGGCGGCCCTTCTCCCGACGCTGTAAAGGTGCAGATTGAAGCTGCCGAAAAGGAGCTTGAAAGACTTTCATGAAAAAGAAGGATTTTATATTCACCATAGGTCTTTGTCTGCTTATGGCTGTAATATGGGTAGCGGGCGAGCTTGTAATGGGCTTGTGGATAGCCGTCAAGCCCTCCGCCCATATCTTCTGGATGGCAGGTATTGTGGTTGTAACTCTTGCTGTTAATATATGGCATATGTTCAAAGAGGACAATTCCGATTTCACCGATCCAAAAAGAGCAAAGTACGAGAGAAAAGTGCAGAAAAGAAAAAAAAATAAGGAGTAATGGTTTATGGCAGTTAAAGTATATATTGACGGTCAGGAAGGAACAACGGGACTTAAAATACTGGAGCGTTTCGAGGGCAGAAATGATATTGAGATCATTCGTATTTCCGAGGAAAAGCGTAAGGATTCCGCGGAGAGAGCAAGACTTATAAACAGCGCTGACTATGTTTTCCTCTGCCTTCCCGATGAGGCATCAAGAGAGGCTGTATCTTTCGTGGATAACGACCATGTGCGTATAATTGACGCTTCAACAGCTCACAGAACAAATCCCGACTGGGCTTATGGTTTCCCCGAATTGTCAGCGGAGCATCGCGAGAAAATCACAAAGTCAAACAGAGTAGCTGTTCCCGGCTGTTATGCAAGCGGATTTGCTTCAATTGTATATCCCCTTGTGAACAACGGCATTATTCCCGCTGATTTCCCTGTTTTCGCCTATGCTACATCAGGCTACAGCGGAGCAGGCAAAAAGGCTATTGCCGTATATGAGGGCGAGGACAAGCCTTTCGAGTTCAACAGCCCCCGTCAGTATGCACTTTCACAGCAGCATAAGCATCTCCCCGAAATGAAAGCCGTATCGGGACTTGAATATACACCGATGTTTAACCCCATTATATGCGACTATTTCAGCGGAATGGTCGTATCTGTGCCGATACAGACACGTATGCTTGCAAATGCAGTTACAGCGGAGCAGGTTCACGCTATGTATGAAAAGCACTATGCAGGCTCAAAAATGGTTGAAGTTATGCCCCTTATGAGTATGGAGGAGCAGAAGTCATTCTTCCTTGCTTCAAATACTCTCAGCGGAGTAAACAAGCTTCAGGTATTTGTTTTCGGAAACGATGAGCAGATACTTCTCTGCGCAAGACTTGACAATCTGGGCAAGGGCGCAAGCGGTGCAGCTGTACAGTGCCTTAACATTATGATGGGAATTGATGAAACTACAGGACTTGTCTGAGGTGTAAAAGTGGCTGACGATAAGAAAAAAGGTACTAAGACGTATGAAGTCTTTTACTACATCTTTATAACTCTTGCGGCTCTGGCATTCTGTTTTTTCGGCTATATGAAGCTGACTGATACGGAAATATTCATTTTTAACCGCATTATCGGCTGTTATTCCATATGCTTTACTGCTGTAACCACATTTTTGCTGATACGTATATTTACGATTTACAAAAAAACAAAAAAGATAAACTATCAGCTTGGGCTTATGATATTAGCAGGTCTTGTATCTGTTATCTGTCTTGTAAACAGCGTGGCAGAGGATTGCGGAAAGTCAAAGATAAAGGACGAAGTTGAGGTAAACGCAGCTGTAAAGGTTTATCTTTGCGAAAGTACACAGAAAAACGGTCATACAAAAATAGAGGTATACCGTGTTCGGGACAGATTGGCGAAAAAGCTGGGAGAAATTGACGAAAAACCCTTTGCAGTCAGATGTGTGGCTGATCAGGCGTATAAATGCATTGTAAGCGATAATCAGGATATAATTACTATAAATTGCAATTATGGAGAATATTATGATGAAAGGGTAGAGTTGAAAAAGGAATATGATAAAGGGTATTTATCCTACTCCTTTGCACTTGATTAATCTGAGGTGAATTAAGATGAATTTAAAGAAAATCGGTAATGTAAAATTTGTTGAGGGCGGAGTTTGTGCCGCTAAGGGATTTAAAGCTAACGGCATACAGTGCGGACTTGTTCACGCAGGTGCTTCATTGACAAAGAAGAAAAATGACCTTGCTCTTATTGTTGCTGACAATGAGTGTTCAGCAGCGGCTGTTTATACCACAAACAAGGTAAAGGGCGCGCCTATTCTCGTTACAAAGGAGCATATTGCAGACGGCACAGCAAGAGCTGTTATTGTAAACTCTGTAAATGCCAACACCTGCAACCCCGACGGTGTTGAAAAGGCTAATAAGATGTGCGAGCTTGCTGCGGCTGAACTTGGACTCTCCCCTGCTGATATTATTGTAGCTTCCACAGGCGTTATCGGACAGGTACTCCCCATTGAGCCTATTGCAAACGGTATGAAATCACTTGTTGAGGGACTCACATATGACGGAAACAGCCGCGCATTAGAGGCAATTATGACAACAGATACACAGCCTAAGGAAATTGCTGTGGAATTTGAAATGGGCGGAAAAACCTGCACAATGGGCGGTATGCTCAAGGGCAGCGGTATGATTCACCCAAATATGGCTACAACTCTTACATTTATCACAACTGACGCTGCAATTTCTTCAGAAATGCTCCGCAGAGCGTTAAGCGACTGCATTAAGAGTACACTTAATATGGCAAGCGTTGACGGCGATACATCAACAAATGATATGGTATGCGTTATGGCGTCGGGTACAGCAGGCAACAAGGAAGTTACAACAGAGGACAGCGATTATGAGGCATTTGCAAACGCTCTTTATAACATTATGCTCAACCTTGCACGTATGATGGCAAGGGACGGCGAGGGCGCAACAAAGCTTATTGAATGTGTGGTAAACGGTGCGGCATCAGCAAAAACTGCTCAGATCGTTGCAAAGTCCGTTATCTGCTCCAGCCTGCTTAAATCTATGATTTTCGGTGAGGACGCAAACGCAGGACGTATTTACTGCGCTGTTGGATATGCTGACGCTGAATTTGATATCAGCAAGGTCGATATTGATATGGTATCCGCAGGCGGCTCTATAGCTCTTGGCAGAAAGGGCTGTGTTGTGGACTTCTCCGAGGAAACTGCAAAGAAGGTTCTTGCAGAGGAGGAAATACAGATAATCGTTGATCTGGGCGAGGGAAATGCCGCAGCTGTTGCATGGGGCTGTGACCTCACATATGACTATGTTAAGATAAACGGCGATTACAGAAGTTAATTTGATTTGATTTGATTCAGGTACTATGAGAGGTATTGAAAATGAATAAATACGAAAATGCCGAAGGGGCAAGAATAAGAGAGATGTTTGCCCCTAAGCTGGAGGAGGGCGAGGTTATACAATGGTGCGGCGCATCGGCTGAAAAGCTTACTATGCGTGAGCGAGGAATGTCAACGAGGCATCTTGTACTGCCTGTTTTTCTGGTATCGGTATGTATAATACTGGCGGTGGTAATTCTTGTCAGTATGAGCAGTCTTGGAGCAATACTTACAATTTTGTCGGCAGCAGGAGTGTTTGCGCTTTTTTACGGTTCTGTGATACTGCTCCACCGTGTACTTTTCGGAGCGCAAAATCTGTATGTGGTGACAAATAAGCGGCTGTATTTTCTCAATAAAAAGGGGAAAATCGAAGTTGCGCTGGAGCTTACGGCGCTGAGCAGTATATATGCGACTCCGGGAAGAAATAACACGGGTACTGTAAGTATGAGAAATTCATCTGTAGGGAAGTATTCCAATATGGTTTATGTAAATCTTATGGGAATAGAATATCCAACAAAGGTCTGTGATATCATTACAGAGGCTGTTGACAATGCGATAATAATGGAAAAGAAAAAAGCGCAGAGAAACAGGTTCTGACGATACAGGGGATTATTATGGATAATTATGAAGCCGAGTCATTTTTAAGAATGTATCTTGAACCGCAGTTTCTTGAAGCTGAAAAGCTGATGTGGTGCGGTGTTACGGAAAAAGACGCAAAACCAAAGGAATACAGTAGAATTAAGCCGCTTCTTATTGCGATTGGAATTTTATTACTTCTGGGAGTGTTGTTTACAGGCGCGGCAGTCAAAGATGCAATTTCAGGTTCTTTCGGTAATGTTATGGGCGGATTGAGTTTAGGGCTGTTATTGTTGAGTGTGGCAGGATTTCTGTTTTACCTGTGTTTTATTTACAGAAAAAAGAGATATTATGCTGTTACCAATTACAGAGTATATATTCTTGATGAAAAAGGAAATATCGTCCAGTCGCAGAAAATGAGATCTTACTATAAAATAAGGTATTATGCAAGTTCCCGTTCCGTTGGCTGGGTAGAGGTCTACAAAAAAGAAAAGAAAATTAACATAGGTGATGCATATGAAAGATACTATAATAAAGAGATAGTAACTTTCAGAGGCGTTAAAGAGGCTGAAAAAGCTTATCATTGTATAAATCAGCTTTTGTTGGATGCCGGCAGAAAAACAGACGAAAGAGCAGATTTTAATAATTGTTTTTTTGGGGGTTGGATATGAATAATTACGAAACAGAAGAATTTATAAGAGAAAAGATTTCGCCGAAGCTTAAAGAGGGCGAGCAGATTTTATGGTGCGGTGCTACGGCAAGTGACGCAACCCGGAAGGAGCGCGGAATAAAACGCAATAATTATATTTCAATGGTAGTGTATTTTGTGCTGCTTACCTTCTTAGCAATGAGATTTATGGATATCTCACAATATCCAGACAAAAAAGATATAATTGTACCAATAGTGTTTTTCGGATTGTTTTATCTTGCAGGGATATGCAGCATTATTATGATGTTTGTGCGAAAAATCCAATATTATGCCATTACAAATATGAGAGCTATGGTTTTGTCAAAAAGCGGAGTGATACGTGTTTCGACAATGCTGACAAGGTTCAGATATGCGCGCTGCACATTTTTCAGCGAGAGAGGTGTCGGTACAGTTAAACTTTTCGAAAAACCTCATGGAAAGAAAACAGGTTCATTGAAAATCATAGGTGTTGAAGACGCTGCCGCTGTGTATGAGCTTGCGGAAAGTGCCATTAAAGAGGCGAAAGCAAACGGCTATAAAGGTGCTGGCTGGTCGTTCTGATAATTTTTAAAGGGAGTTAATTAAAATGGATAAAATTACAAATACAGAGAAATCACAGATTCTTATTGACGCTTTGCCGTATATTCAGAAATATTCGGATAAAATCGTTGTTATCAAGTACGGCGGAAACGCAATGACAAACAAGGAGCTTAAAGACGCTGTTATGTCGGATATCGTTCTGCTGACTCTTGTGGGAATTAAAGTTGTTCTCGTTCACGGCGGCGGCCCCGAAATCAACGATATGCTGAAAAAGCTCAATATTGAAAGCAAGTTCATCAATGGTCTGCGCTATACAGATGAAGCGGCTGTTGACGTTGTAAAGATGGTTCTTGCAGGCAAGGTCAACAAGGAGCTTGTACAGCTTCTGGCACAGCACAAGGGTTCAGCTGTGGGACTTTGCGGAATTGACGGCGAAATGCTCATAGCTGAAAAGAAAACTACTGATGACGGTCAGGATCTGGGCTTTGTGGGCGAGATCACAAAGGTAAATACCAAGCCTATCCTTGACGCTCTCAATAATGGAAATATTCCCGTTATTGCTACAGTTGCCACAGACGAGCAGGGCAACACATACAATATAAACGCTGATACAGCTGCTGCACGAATTGCAGCAGAGCTTGGAGCTGCAAATCTTATCCTTATGACAGATATTGCAGGACTTCTCCGCGATAAGGACGATCCCGCAACACTTATCCCCAAGGTAAATGTAAGCGAAGTGCCTTATCTTAAAATGCAGGGTATCGTGTCAGGCGGTATGATCCCGAAGATTGACTGCTGCGTTGAGGCAGTAAGACGCGGAGTTGACGGTGCTGTTATTATTGACGGCAGAGTACCCCACTCAATTCTTATTGAGATCTTTTCAAACGAGGGTGTTGGAACGCAGTTTGTTTGATTTATAGCCGTTAGCCGTATATTAATTAAGA